>JASBZJ010000028.1 GCA_029983495.1 Porphyromonas sp. | reverse complement strand
TAGCCCCCAATTAGAGGGGCTAAACTCATACTCCTTATTTTTCAAAGGTCTCAATAAATGTAAAGTATGAATACGTATCAGTTGTCAAGAAGTTGGATTTTACGTTATGATGAGCATCATAATGCTCCGTATACTCTTTTTGACATTAACAGAGGATATGAATATGTTATTAACCATTCGATATTTTCATTCCTCTCGTTTATGGAACAAAAAGATAGAGGAGATGCAGAGATAAGCGATTTGTTTGAGCAAGACGATGTTGACTGTGCTCAAATTATCAAAAGGCTCAATAAGCAATGGAAGGGACTCATCATTAACAAAGAGGAAGTCGGAAGTGCTTTTAGTTTTCCAAAACTAAGTTTCTCTCCTAAAATATCTATGTGTTCATCGCCGAAAACAGTTGAAATACTATTAACTACTCTTTGCAATTTGGAATGCCTACATTGCGTGCATTCGTGTGGGCATCAAAAGGAAGGGAGTCTACTTTCTGGAAGAGAGTGGATTGAAATATTGCAGACGTTAGAGCGTAGTAGAATTCAAAAGGTAGTACTCACAGGAGGGGAAATATTTACTCATCCACATATAGATGAAATAGTGGAAGTCATAGGAAAAATGAAGATGAGATTTATCCTCCTCACTAATGCTATGCTTATTACAAAGGAGAGAGCAGAACTTCTAAGTAAATCTAACATTGTCTTATCTGTATCTTTAGATGGGGATACAGAGCAATCGCATGATTTCCTGCGAGGGAAAGGTGCCTATAATACTCTAATGAAAAGAATGCAACTTCTCAAAGAGTACAATGTTAATCGAATATTGTCAGTGACGCTCCATGCGAAAAACACCAATAATATTCAAGGAATTATTGATTACGCTTTGAAGGAAAATGTAAAAGCTATAAACTTTACAATACTCGATGAAGTAGGCCGAGCGAAAGAACACGACATTTTGCATCTATCATCGATCGAAAGAGAAAGATGCAAGGAGCAAGTTCGAAATGTTCAGGTTAAGTATAAGAACGAATTGCCAATTTTTCTACTGGATCCATCAGAAGGATTATCAAAGAATTTGGATTGTTCTAACAACGATGCTCCTATTTACTGTACAGGAGCAACTTCTCACATAGCGATTTCACCTACTGGGGATGTATATCCTTGTGTGTATGGTTTTGGAGAATCATCATTGTGTTCTGGGAATCTCAAACATACTTCTCTATCTAAGATTTGGCATACAGACAAGTGGAATATGCTAAGGGGTGGTATTCTATTAAAAGACCTGCATACTTGTAAGGTATGTTCGTTAAGTAACTCTTGTCAAACGAAAAACTGTAGAGTTAGAGCTTTAAAATACAAAAGAGATCTTTATGGAATCCCAAATTGTATAGCTTGCCATAACGAATGAATTTATGAATATGAAAATATATAGAGCCTTGTATGTCCTTTTAGCCTTATGTATCAACATATCATCTATGTGGGGACAAGAAGTCATTAAGTCTGTGGTTGTAGACGAAAACAAGTTACCCTTGGAGTTTTGTAATGTCGTTGCTTATAGCAAAGATAGTACATTGTTGAAAGGGGTTGTTACTGATAGTACTGGCTTTTTTAGTATAGAAAAGTCCGAGCAAATGAGTTACTTGCGTTTCACTTGTATTGGCTATGAGTCTCAAAAGATAGACATAAATGAACTCCCTGTAGAAGTGGAGATGCACCCTATGTCCTATACTCTAGGAGAGGTGATAATAAAAGGGAACACAAGAAGATTGAAGTTGAGCAATCATCAACTACAAGTGAATGTAGAGGGCACACCTTTGGCACAGCAATCGAGCATTGATCGACTTTTGGCACTACTTCCTGGAGTGGCCGTGGATGGAAATGGAGGTGCAACATTACTAGGAGGAGGAAATATCCTTATACTATTAGATAATAAAGAGGTGCTTTCTCATGATGAACTTAAGTCGATAGATCCTAAAGTAATCACAACGATAACTTTTGATCGGAGTCCTAGACCAAGATATCGTGGTAGCGTCAACGCTGTTCTGCACATCAAGACTAAACGTCAAAAAGATAATTTCACAGGTCAAGCAAAGAGTAAGCTCCAATTAAACCATGCCGTTTCATACTTAGGAGATCTCTTGCTAGGGTATGTCAATGATAAATGCAATATCAGTCTTCAACTCAATCAGGGAGATAACCGCATGAATAAGACAGAACGTATTGATGCTCAAATTATTCCTCAGTTATATCTCCAGACTCAACTTGTAGACACAATAAGTGACTTGACAAGGAATATACTCATCAAGGCTAACTTTACGCCTCATAAGACGTTGACGTGGGGGCTAGGATATAACTTGTCAAGCAGTAAGATAAATAGTCATAGTGGAGATAACACACGATATAATACAAACAATCAGGGATGGCAAAATCTGATATCCAATACTTATCTCGACAACCAAACTACCTCTCATCATTTTAGTGCTTATACAGAGTGGAATGTCACCAACAGATTTAAGCTCGAGATTAATGCCGATGCTTTTATCAAAAGTCTGAATCGTCAGCAAGCAACGAGAGAGAACGATATGGCCAAAATCGGAAATCATGAGATCTCCACTAACGCACATTATGCTCTTTTTCAGCTTTCACCATATCTGTCTTATAGCTTTACTGATAGTCGAATTCTTGAAGGAGGTGTGGATTTATACCAAATTAATGGAGCTAGAAAGCAAACCTCCGATGCAAGCAACCAAAACATGGGGACTAACCACGAAAGAGTGTATGCGGGATATCTCAACTATTCATTTCCTCTAAGAATGTGGAGCGCATCCTTGGGTGTTCGTTTTGAACATGCAAATAGTCTGTTATTAGATCCAAATGCGCCACAGAATAATATTGACCGTAGCTACAATGACATTTTCTTTGTTGGAAAGATAGCTGGAAAAATAGGAATGTCGATGCATAATTTCAGTATTACTTCAGGGACACGCAGACCGAGTTTGGAAGACTTAAGCAACAACAGTTATTACTCTAACCAATTTGTGTCGTCAAATTCAAATCCAAACTTATTGCCTGAGAAGAATTACCGAATAGGGTATGAGTTTATTTACAAGATCCTTTATCTTGGTGTAAACTATCAATACTCGCAGGATCATATTGATAATTACATTCAGAAAAAGGATGACCTAACATCAGGTTATATTATATCCAAAGCTAACTTTGATCATCATCATAGAGTCCAACTAATGGGAAACATCTCTAAGGGCTGGGGCTGGTACTCCATAAACTTGTTGGGAATGGTGCAATTGGAGCAACTTGATGGTCGAAAATACAATTTGAACATTAAGCAAAAGCCACTATTCTATACTCGACTAACCCAAACACTCGCTGTACCTAGATGGTGTGATATAGAGTTAAACTACTCTTATCAAAGTCCGCTCACATCTGGAATTTTTGAAGCTGGACAGAAACATCAATTGGATCTTGAATTACGCAAGCAGTTTTTGGGAGGAAAAATGGATATTTCTATTCTTGGAACGGATCTCTTGAAAACAGCTTGGGATATAGGATCAACCCAAATGGAGGGTATTAGATTGTATGATAAGACTTACAGAGATACACGTAGTGTTTCCATTCAGCTCCGTTATCGATTTAATCAAAAGAATGTCCGCCAAAGGAAGAGTACTGCAAACGAATCGATAACTCGACTCAATATGTAATATGAAAATATTATCTCAACGAGATGCTATGGATTGTGAACCATCGTGTTTAGCAATGATAGCTAAACATTATGGTCTACAACCTAATACTGAAGCGATACGGCGTACTTGTGCATTAGGCAAGGAGGGAGTCTCTCTGCTTGGTATCAGCAAGGCTGCAGAAGAGATTGGATTCAAGACTGTTGGCGGGCGACTGAGTTTTGAGACACTCACTCATTGTGGTAGCCGGCAAAGATTATGCAAGCCACGTAGCAAACAGAGGGTATGATGTACTCGATAGCGCAAAACTCGAAGCCGAACACCTCGCAGAACAAATCTTTGGGAAATGAACCGACTCAACAGCTACACCGTAGAACAAGCCGTATACAAGCTCGTTAAAAGCTCAACACTCGCAACCGATATCAGTGGGGGCGTGTTTTTCGATGGCGACCGACCACACCAAAGCCAAAAGGAAGATATTATCATTAAGTTTATCGCAGGGCGAGGGGAACAGGAGCAAAAAGGCATTGTTTTAATTCGCATATTCGTGCCTGATATCGACCTACACCGCAAAGGCATTTTTACCCCGAACAGACCACGAATCAGAGAGCTTATCGATAAGGCCGCAACTTTCTATAACGCGCTGAACACACAAAATTCCCCTTTCCTTTGGGCGTTAACCGATACAATATGTTGCGTTGGTGGAAAATTACGGAATGAAACCATCTGAATTGAAGCTGATAGAATCGATAGTTGAGGAGAATAAGGAAATTATCATTGAGCGTTGGAACACGTTCTTTAACGGCAATAAGTGATTATGGATAAAATAGTAAAAGTATGGACTACCGATACCGAAATTTGGGTAGAGCGTTCAGACGGAACAAAAGGATTTGAACGCTTTGACGATTACCCCCGATTCCGATACGCAACAAGCGAGGAACGAAATGCGTACAAGGTATTACCCTATGGGTTGCATTGGGAAGCCTTAGACGAAGATTTAAGCTTTGACGGCTTTTTCAATAAAAAAGAACATACGCCTCTTTATGTTTTTTTCATGAACCACCCCGAGATTAACGCATCCGCTGTAGCGAGGCGATTGGGTATTTCACAAAGTTTGTTCGCACAATACATAAGCGGACACAAAAAAACATCCCCCCAAAGAGCAAGGCAGATTGAGGAGCAAATACAAGCACTCGGTAAGGAGCTTATGGCAGTAAGCCTATAATAAGCACTTTTTATACACAAACTAACACTGCAAAGGGGGCAACAAAAGCCCCTTTTCATATTGTAAAGGCTATTTACTACCTTTGCAACCAAGACGCATAACGGGTATGCTAAGTTTTACTTCGGTGTGGTGCATTGTAGGTTGCACATAGGTGTTATTAAATTGTAGGGTGCCGAATGGCAGATTATCGACCGCTGTTTGTCTGTCTATCGGCTGTAGTTTGCTTAACGGTCTCCATAGCTTACCCATTTATTAACCAACATTTCGATACCCCTATCGCAATCTCATGGAAATTTGGAATGTTCGCTTTGGAGGTTTGGAATCTACAGATGTACAAATAAAGTAGTAACTTTGTAAGCAGCAAAGAAATAAGTTTTGGGTGTACGTAAGTTTTACCCAAAGGAACAGAATTAGTAACAGATAATCAGGAAGTTCAATCACTTAATTTATTATGGCTTCAACAAAAAAAATTGTACAGTGCGTACCTAACTTCAGCGAAGGACGCGACAAACAAAAAATCGAACAAATTGTAAATCCATTCCGTACTACCGAAGGGGTTAAGTTACTTAATTACAGTAACGATGAAGATCATAACCGCCTTGTTGTAACTATTCTTGGTGAACCACAAGCTGTTAAAACAGCACTTTTGGAAGCATTTGGCATAGCAGTAGAACTTATTGATATGACCAAGCACGAAGGGCAACACCCCCGTATGGGTGCTGTAGACGTTGTTCCTTTCATTCCTATTCGCAATATGGAAATGGACGAAGCCATTGAACTTTCGAAGGAAGTTGCTGAAGAGATTGGCTCGCGCTATAAAGTACCCGTATTCCTTTATGAGAAAAGTGCTTCGGCTCCGCACCGCGAAAACTTAGCAAAAATACGTAAAGGGCAATTCGAAGGTATGGCCGAAAAAATTCATGAGGACGAATGGCACCCCGATTTTGGTCCCAGCGATATTCACCCTACAGCAGGGGTTGTAGCTGTTGGTGCTCGCATGCCTTTAGTTGCATACAACGTTAACCTCAATACTAGCGATGTTGCTATTGCAGATGCTATTGCTAAGCGTGTTCGCCACTTGGGTGGAGGCTTGCGTTTTGTTAAAGCTATGGGCGTTGAGCTCACCGATAGGCACATTGCACAAGTATCAATGAACCTTACCGACTTTTCGAAAACAGCAGTATACCGTGCCCACGAAATGGTTCGAATGGAAGCTCGTCGATACGGTGTAGAAGTTGTGGGAAGCGAAGTTATTGGTTTAGTGCCAATGGCTGCACTTATTGAATGTGCCGAATATTACTTAGGCATCGAAAACTTCTCGATGGATCAAATACTCGAATCGCGTATGATGGAATAAAAATCCACGAAAAAGATGTCTCGTTCTATTGGGAGCAGTTGCCCACTAGAACGAGACTTTTTTTGAAGGAAGTTGATTATAAATATGGAAAACAAGGCAAACCTATACATATACAACATTGGGCAACTGGTAACGCCACAAGGAACAACAGCTCAAAAAGGAGCTGATGCAATGCGCAAACTTTGTATAATAAACGATGCTACAGTAGTAATTAGAGATGGAATCGTAGCTTATGTGGGAGCTACAAAGGATCTTGACAAGTCTCTTGTGGAAGGGTGTAAAAAACTCGATGCTAAAGGCAACACTGTGTTACCAGGTTTTGTAGATAGCCATACCCATTTAGTTTTTGCTTCGTATCGAGAAGACGAATTTCAATGGAGACTGGCTGGCGACAGTTACATGAGTATTATGGAACGTGGCGGAGGAATAGCAAAAACGATGAACAGTACCCGCATGGCTAGCGAGGATGAGTTATTGCTACCAGCATTAGGACACCTCAAAGCTGCATTGGCTATGGGGGTTACTACCCTCGAAGCAAAAAGTGGCTATGGCATGGAACTCGAAACTGAACTACGCCAGCTACATGTTACCCATAAACTTATGGAATTGCAGCCTATAAGGCTTTACTCTACGTTTATGGCGGCTCACGATACCCCTCCTGAATATAAAGGTCGCTCAACGGAGTATATTAAGCATATCATTAATGACATGTTACCTCGGGTTAAGGCGGAAAACCTTGCCGAAGCATGCGATATTTTTACTGAAAAAGGCGTATTTGACCATAGCGAAACTCGTATGCTGTTAACAGCAGCAAAGCAGCTAGGCTTTAAGTTAAAAATGCATGCCGATGAAATTGTAGCGTTTGGAGGAGCCGACTTAGCTGCTGAACTTGGCTGTTTATCAGCCGACCATTTGCTGATGATTTCGGATAAGGGGATTGACGACCTAGCCAAAAGCAACACTGTAGGAACCTTGCTACCTTGTACAGCCTTTAGCCTTAAGGCAAACTATGCACCTGCCCGAAAAATGATTGATAGAGGATGTGCAGTAGCTTTGGCTAGCGACCTTAACCCTGGTAGCTGTTTTTCGTCATCAATTCCTCTAATGATAGCACTAGCTACCATCTACATGGGTATGACTATAGAAGAAACCATTACCGCTTTAACACTAAATGGTGCAGCAGCCTTGGATCGAGCTGATTCGATAGGCTCAATAGAAGTTGGTAAAAAGGGCGACCTTGTAGTACTTAATTACCCTAGCTACAAGTTCCTTTCATATCATTTCGGTATGAACCTCGTTTCATCAACCGTAATAGGCGGAGTTGAATACAAAAACCAAGTTGTACAAGATTTGTAAGATCAACCTTTTTCAATATAGGTTCAACCCTAAGCCTGTTTCAAAAAAATGGAATAATGTTTTTGAGTAACAAAATATGCTCATATAAATGATCAGGGAAGGTAAAGCGGATAGAAAATAAAAACCATTATAAAGTTCCGTTTTTCCTAACCGAAAAAAACTTGCCTCGTGTAACCAAATAGTTTAAACAATAGATATTATTATGCTAACCGAAAATACAATTAAAGAATTCCTCGCCGAAACAGCTGGAGAAGCCCCCGTACCAGGTGGTGGTAGTATTTCTGCCCTCAATGGAGCTATTGCTTCGGCTCTTGCCGAAATGGTTGCTAACTTAACTATAGGCAAAAAAAAATATGCCGAAGTTGAAAACGAAATGAAGGCAATTGCCAGTGAAGCTGGAGCCATACAAAAGGAGCTTGTTGCGGATGTGGATCGCGATAGCGAAGCTTATAACCGTGTTTTTGCTGCCTTTAAACTGCCCAAAGAAACGGAAGAAGAAAAAGCACACCGTAGCGCCGAAATACAACGCAATACAAAGTTTGCGGCAGAAGTTCCCATGGAAGTAGCACGCCGAACTTCGAAGCTACTACCTTTAATTGAAACTGTAATCACCAAAGGAAACCAAAATGCAATTACCGATGGTTGCGTAGCCATGATGTGTGCAAAGGTTGCTATTGTTGGTGCTTTATTTAATGTACGCATCAATCTTACCTCTATTAAAGATGCCGATTTTGTTGCTGAAATGACAAAAGAAGCCGATGAGTTAGAAAAGATTGTAATTGAAAAAGAATTGCGAGCTATTGAACTTACAAAGGAAGCTTGCAAGTAAGTTTTTTATACTATGGCAGAAAAAAAACAGTTCGTACTGGGCAAGGAGCCACTAACACTAAAAAGTTGCGAAGCCTATTTATGCGAACGCCCAACGTTAGTGCTTAGCGAGGATTCGAAACAACGTATTGCACATTGTCGCGAATACCTCGATAAAAAGCTTGAAAACGCCAACAAACCAATATATGGTGTAACTACAGGGTTTGGTAGTTTGTGGAAACATTCTATTAGCCCCGAGCAACTTACTACCTTACAGGAAAACCTAGTTAAAAGCCATGCTTGTAGTTGTGGTGATGAGGTGGAAGCCGATATTGTTCGTTTAATGTTACTGCTTAAAGCCCATGCTTTACAAATTGGTAATAGTGGCGTACAAGTAGAAACCGTTGAGCGTATTATTGATATGCTTAACAACGATATACTTCCAATAGTTTACGACCGCGGTAGCTTAGGGGCCAGTGGTGACTTAGCACCTTTGGCAAATCTTTTTTTACCCCTTATTGGCGAAGGGGAAGTACGTTACAAAGGCGAAAAGTGCAAATCGAAGGAGGTTTTTAATAAACTTGGGCTTGCTACAATTACATTTAGAAGCAAGGAAGGTCTAGCTCTGCTTAACGGCACACAGTTTATGAGTTCGCATGGAGTGTATGCGCTTATTAAAGCCCATAGGCTTGCAACTGTTGCCGACAATCTGGCCGCACTTTCACTGGATGCATTCTTTGGGTTAACAGCTCCTTTCTCAGATCAACTGCACACCATTCGCCCTCATGCAGGGCAACTTACTGTTGCTCGCCATCTGCGTAAACTCCTCGAGGGAAGCGAAATCCAAACAAAACCAAAGGAACAAGTTCAGGATCCCTACAGTTTCCGTTGCGTTCCACAAGTACATGGTGCTAGCCGTGACGCTATTGATTATGTAACTAAAGTTGTAGAAACCGAAATTAATTCGGTTACCGACAACCCAACAGTATTCCCCGATGACGACCTAGTTGTTAGTGGAGGAAACTTCCATGGTCAACCTTTGGCTATAGTTTACGACTTCCTTGCTATTGCTTTAGCCGAATTGGGAAATATTTCAGAGCGTCGTACAGCTCAGCTTATTCTTGGCTTACGTGGGTTACCTGAGTTTCTCGTAGCAAAACCAGGCTTAAATAGTGGATTTATGATTCCCCAATACGCAGCAGCTGCCATGGTTAGTAAAAATAAGATGTATTGCTACTCCGCTGCTAGTGATAGTATTGTTTCGAGCAATGGACAGGAAGATCATGTTTCGATGGGGGCTAATGCAGCCACTAAATTATTGCCCATAATTGATAACTTGGAGCGTATTTTTGGTATTGAACTTTTAAATGCTGCACAAGCATTAGAATTCCGTCGTCCACTTAAAAGCTCGCCCATAATCGAAAACATTATGACTGAACTTCGTAAAACCGTTCCTATGGTTAAGGAAGATGTGGTAATGTATAAGCAGATGGACGAAGCTCGTAACTTTATTATTAACTATCCCTTTGTTTAGATAACTATCACAATCGTAAACAAAGTGGTAAATTACAAAAGGGGTACTTTAACTCATGGTTAAAGTACTCCTTTTTTTATTGCTGTCCGATAAAAGTTTTTCAGACAACAATGATATGGAAATAAGAAATCAAAAAAATAGAATATCTTTTACATACGAATAACGAAACTCATTACGCTCTTTTCGAAATACTACCCAAACCATTACACTCTTATTGGGATACTACCGATACTACCAACACTTTTGACCTATACGCCTATTTGTAATACGAACAGTGTATGAGTACAAAAAAACGGGCAGACCTTGTGGACTACCCGTACAAAATAAAAAAAACAAATTATTCGTTGCGTCCCTTCTGGAGATGGGGAAACAGCAACTTTAGCTTAAGCTATACCAGTAAAACCCATAAACGACATTGCCAAAATACTAGCAGCTATCATAGCAATAGGCACATTTTTCATTGCTTTTGGGGTGTTGGCTTTTTCAATCTGTTTACGCATACCAGCAAATACAACCATGGCAAGGAGGAAACCTATACCAATCGATATGGAATACACCAAGCTTTCAAGAAAATTAAATTCCTTTTGAATTACTAATATGGCTACCCCAAGTACACAACAGTTAGTTGTTATAAGAGGTAGAAAAACTCCTAAAGCTTGATAAAGGGGAGGAGAAACCTTCTTTAAAACCATTTCGAGCATTTGTACCAAAGTTGCAATAACAAGGATAAAAGAAATGGTTTGTAGAAAATCTAAGTTTAACGGAGTAAGCACAAACTTTTGAATAAGGAAGGTTACCATAGTGGAAATTGCTAACACAAAGGTAACTGCTGCTCCCATCCCTGTAGCTGTGCTAACCTTTTTCGAAACTCCGAAGAAGGGACAAATACCAAGGAACTGCGAAAGAACTACATTGTTTACGAAAACAGCTGCTATAAAAAGGAGTAGGTAATGCATAAGTAAAACGTGTTATTCTTTATTTTTTCTTGGTTATAACATTAAAGATTGCAATAAGCAAGCCTAGAGCCATAAATGCTCCTGGAGGAAGGATAAATACAAGCGAGCCGTATGTTTCAGGGTAAATTGTTGTTCCAAATATCATACCCGAACCAAGGAATTCGCGCACCATACCAAGTATAGTTAAAGCCATGGTAAAGCCTAAACCAATACCAATACCATCAAATATCGAAATTATAGGATTTGATTTAGCTGCTACCGATTCAGCACGACCAAGAACAATACAGTTAACTACAATAAGGGGGATAAAAATACCCAAGCTAGCCTGCAATGAGGGCAAAAAACCTTTTATAAGTAACTGTAAAACCGTTACAAATGTAGCAATAACTACAATAAAAGCAGGAATGCGTACTGCATCTGGAATTAGCTTTTTAAGTAACGATATAGATAGGTTTGAGCATATTAGCACAAAAGTAGTTGCAAGCCCCATGCTTAAACCATTTATTGCACTAGTGGTAGTGGCCAACGTTGGGCACATACCCAAAAGAAGAACAAATGTTGGGTTCTCCTTTACTATGCCGTTTACAAGTGTAGATACATATTTATTCATATGGTAACTCTCTTATTCTTTCAGCAAAGTGATAAAATGATGTAGATGACTAGGATAATAGTTATTTGGATTGAACTTCAACTAGGGAATCAGGGTTTTCAACAGCAGGGCTTTCTTCAGGAGTTGTAGCCGATACTGTAGCACTTGTTGAAGCATCAGCCCCTGATGAGCCAGCCCTCACTACACTGGCATCGCTACCCATGGTTAACTGTTGTAATGCACGATAAGCACGTTCAATAGCATCTATAAAAGCTCTACTCGAAATAGTTGAAGCAGTAATAGCATCAACTTTACCACCATCCTTTGTAACCTTTAAAGGGTGTTCCTCCGACATCGATAACCCTTTAAAGTTTCGGATTGTATTAGCCGAACGGTTCTCAGCATGGAACCAATCCTGCATTTTAGCCCCTAAACCAGGTGTTTCACCATGGTTAAGAACTTTGTAATCAATAATAGTACCGTTTGTATCGAAACCAACCATAACGGTAAATTTTCCACCAAAGCCATTTTTTGTGTAGGTTTCTATAGCGTACCCTACAACATCGCTACCCTTCTTAGCCTCGTAGGTTGTTACAGGTTCGGTATCGCCATCTAACGTTAATTGTTGCTCTGCTTCAAGAGGGTTATTATCGAACTCGGGAAGAACAATCTTTAATGCTTCTGTTTTATCCTTTATTTCAGTTGCTTTAATAGGCTCGAGCGTAACTTTATACATTACACCCAGCACCAACCCCATCGCTAGACAAATTATAGCTAACGATAGAACCATATTTTTAAAAGAGGAGGTTAACTTTTTCATTTTACAGTAACGTTTGTGGTTTCCTTCTTTTGTTTCTTCTCTTTTTTCACTTTATCGCCAAAGAAGCTATTAGCGAAAGAACGGTTAATTAGAGGGGTAAATGCATTCATAATGAGTATTGCGAACGACATACCTTCAGGATAAGCCCCCCAAGTACGAATTATTACGGTAAGAAGACCAATAGCTACGCCATAAACAAGCTGACCTTTACCAGTAATAGGCGATGAAACATAATCGGTAGCCATAAAAATTGCACCCAACATAAGCCCACCCGTACATAAATGAACAAAGGGAGAGGCATAATGCCCAGGGTTAATGAGCCAAAGAATACCCGAAAAAACGAACACCGTAAGGAGAATACTTATTGGGGTATGCCATGTAATAATACGACGAATAAGCATATAGGCAAGCCCAATAAGCAAAGCGATCGCT
>JASBZJ010000027.1 GCA_029983495.1 Porphyromonas sp. | reverse complement strand
GCGGATAAGCTCCTTTTTAGCGAACTTTCGGTTAATATAAGCCTCAGCGTGGTCGATTTCGCGGTCGAACAGCCAGCAAATCAATCCCAAAGCGAACATATTCTTACAGCGAAGTGCCGATTTGGTATCGAGTTCGAGATCCTTCAACCCATCCTTAACCATTGTGGATATAGGAGCAGCGATAATACGGTCGGGGTTAAGATTTAATTCTGCAATAGGGTCGTCGGTAGCGTAAAGGGCTTTTTCGAGATCCTTTTTAGCAAAGGAATCGGTATCGATAACGATTAACGAATCCTTACGGATGTGCCCAAGGTTAACCTTAAGAGCTGCAGCATTCATAGCTACAAGCACATCGGCGTAATCGCCTGGGGTATACACTTTGTTTGTTCCGATATGAACCTGAAAGCCCGAAACCCCACCGAGGGTTCCCTGCGGAGCACGAATTTCTGCAGGATAATCGGGGAATGTGGCTATTGAGTTACCATAAACGGCTGAAAGGTCTGAAAAGATCGATCCCGTAAGTTGCATTCCGTCGCCCGAGTCGCCCGAGAATCGGACAACTACGTTGTCGAGTTTTCTTTTCTCTTTTGTTCCCATAACTGAAATGATTATGTGCGCTGTTGTAAAATTTGAATTGTCTCCCTTTAATATATATGTATTTGCTTTCTACATTATAAAAGCAACGCCCTATGGGAAGGGCAGTAGCAGTGGTTTCGAGGCAGAAAGCTTTTTTGCAACAAAGTGACCAACGCTATAGTAGCATACGAGTACTTCTGTTACTGCGTGCAAAGGTACAACCTTTATAACAAATAGAACACTTTAAGTGGCTTTTTACGAACAAAAAAACGAACAAGCTAGTATAAAAGAGGTCTCGAAGAACAAAAAAATATTTACGATATGGGACCTTTACTTCTATTCCCCTTCTTCTTTCCGCCAATCCTTGCTGTTTGATACCTTTTTTTTGTTCGTTTTTTATTTATTCTTTTCTGGTGCGGATGTGAATTATAAATATACTCAGGGGTACTACCTAAAGCTACGGGCAAAGGCATAAGGGGTATTTTTTGCCCCAAGAAGTGTTGTAAGTTATCAAAAGCCCTTAAATCTTTATCGGTGACCAAGGTTATGGCACTTCCTAGGGTTTCCGTTCCTCTGGCAGTTCGACCAATACGGTGTACATAATCCTCGTTGTCACGAGGCATATCATAGTTAATTACCTCTTCTATATCAATAATATCAATACCTCGAGCAACAATATCGGTTGCTACCAATACCTTTACATATCCGCTTTTAAAATCGCGAATAACTTGCTCACGTTGTTTCTGCTCGAGCATAGCATGCATTTGCTCAACCACAATTCCTTTACTCCTAATTTTAGGCGTTATTTCAGTTGCTTTCTTTTTCGATGAAACAAAAATAACAGTTCGCTTTACTTCATCAGTTCTTCCCAATAAGTCAATTATAAGGGACAACTTTTGAGCCTCGTAACACACATAAGCAACCTGCTGAATAGTTTCGGGGGGCTTAGAGATAGCTATTTCGATACGAACAGGCTTTCGAAGCATTTTATTCGCCAATTGTGCTATTTTTTTTGGCATTGTTGCCGAAAACAAAGCTACCTGGCAATCCTCGGCAAGTTGCTTACGAATAGTAACAATGTCATCATAAAAACCCATATCAAGCATTCGGTCGGCCTCATCGATAACTAAATAACGAGCCTCACCAATTGTTGTTTCTTTATTATTCAGTAAGTCAATAAGCCTACCAGGGGTTGCTACAATAATATCGGCTCCACGTTGCAAACTGCGTACTTGTTGTTCCCAAACAAATCCATCGGTACCCCCATGAATAGCAATTGACGATATACCCACATAATAACCAAAGCCCTGTATTTGCTGATCAATTTGTAAAGCCAATTCGCGAGTGGGAACAACTACTACAGCTTTTAGTTTATTATTGGGAAACTCTCCTAAAAAAATGCGATTCATTATAGGCAACAAGTAGGCGGCTGTTTTACCTGTTCCTGTTTGTGCAATGCCTAGTACATCCTTACCTAATAATAAAGGGGGTATTGCCTGTTGCTGTATAGGGGTAGCATCGGTATAGTTCATACTATCGATACCGTCCAACAACTCAGGCTCAAAATGAAAATCATCAAACGTCATACGCCAACAAAAGTACCTAATTATTTCCGTCTTTAAAACCTTTGCATTATAACTCAAAAAAACAAGTCTATAAGCTTTAAAACAAATGAGCACACAAACCAAGAAATTGGTACAGCGTTCTAATAACTGTATCACGCAAAAAATGCTCCACAAATGAAAACCCTCATCGAATAGTACAATTTATCACGTAACGAACGGAATCCAAAACATTTCCGCAAATAGAACTAATAAGGGGGGGAATAAATACTTACAGTTATAGGACTCGCGTATATGATTAATCATTACCTTTACGAAAGTAAAAGAGTATTCCAGAACAATGGAAAGGTAAGAACAATCTATATATCACAAACATAATAATAATTCGAACGTACTATTAAATTATGAAGAAGCATTTGTTACTCACAATTGTTGCATGCTTAAGCATACCATGCTTTGCACAGCACAACACCCCCGACCAATGGCTAAAAATTGAGCCAAACACAATGAATGTTCGCACAGAAGAGGACGATATTCCCGATGCTAATTGGATTCCATTAAGCTTTACCGATGTTGTTGTTACCGACATGAAAGATGCAAAGTACAACATCGATCAAATCCTTAATAGTGGTAAGTTCATATTTCTAGACATATCGGCCACTTGGTGCCCTCCCTGCTGGGAATACCACCAATCAGGGGAACTCAAAAAACTTTACGAAGCACATGGAAAAGGTGATAACAAAGATATCTATGTTTTTTGGGCTGAAGGGGATGCTCGTAGTAAAGACGACTTAAACATTATTGGCAAAGGAGAGAATACCAATGGCGATTGGACAAACAAAGGAACTGTACCCTATCCTATATTTATAAACCATAATGGGCTAAAGCTTGTGGATATACTCGACGTAAAGAACTTATCCTTCCCAGTATTTCTACTTATTTCGCCTATGCGTAGGTACACTACCATACAAGCTAGGCGCAATGCTAAAGATCAGTGGCACCACATACAACAGTATATTACACAGGAAAGGGAAGCCATGAAAACTGAAGCTCCGAAAATATTCCGAATTATGGCTCCTACATCGAGATACTCAGGTGAGCCTATTCCTGTAAGCGTTCGCTACACCTCCTTCGAAAAACCAAAATTTACATACGAAGTTGAAGGCAGAACTAGCGAGGTCGAAAGCAACAACTTTACAATTCCATCGTTAGTAGCTGGCAAACACACGGTTAAAGTTGTTGCAATCACGAAACAAGGTACTGCTTCGCAAAGCTTCGAAATTAAAATTAGCGAAAAGGAAAGCATTACTATGCCCGTTAATTTCGACTTTGACGACAGTAAACTACCCCAAGACTGGATTCAGTTTGAAGAATCGAATGGTGGAAAGGGCTGGATGCCCATAATGAAGTTTATGAAAGAATCAGTTGAAGGGTTTAGCAAGAATATGCCAAATCAAAACTTTGCTCTCGGTCGGGATGCATTGATTTCATTCTCTTTTGTGCCTAAAAGCACCGTTGGTGACTACTTCAAAGGGAAGCAGTTATGGGATGTTAACGACTATCTTATTACCAGTTTAATTGAAGTTCCCAACGATGCCAAACGCCCTGGGCTAACCCTATTCTTTGGAGGAATTTTCAAAAATCCCGTTTTGGATTATCTCGAAGTATTAATTTCGCCAACAGGCAAACGCGAACCTGAACACTTTACCGAATCTGTAGCCAAGTTTGTAGTTAACGATCCCTCGGTTGATGCTCGTTATCGCTATGGTTCCATATCGCTCGAAAAGTATAAAGGCAAAACTATTGCCATAGCCTTCCGCCACTATATTGATCCTATGCGTGAAGCTGCTCCTTCGGCTGGAACTTTACTCGATAATGTTAAGTTCATCAAGGACGATTATCTGGCCATTGAAGTACCCGAACTCAACAACACCCTACTATATCCAACAAAAACAGCCACTACAACCACAATTAATGCTCCTCGGGGTAGCCATATAGCCGTATTCAATCTTAATGGAGAACAAATCGATGCCTTCGAAATGCCAAACGATAGCCACGTTATTAACGTTGCTGGCTATGCAAAAGGGACTTATTTTGTAAGGGTTAACGCTAAAAATGGGAACTTTAGAGTACTAACCCTCGTTGTTGAATAATAGTATTTTGAGACCGTTGAAAAAAGGATCCCTCCATCAATATTAACGAAAGATACTTTGCAGAATACCAGAATACTTTAGATACAAAGAACTGAGTACAAGATAGAAAGTAATGCACAACCTATACATGACCGAGCTAGGATAACAAAAATGACACGACATATATAGAGACCTTTGAAAATGCTCATACCGAGCGTACTAAAAAGGGATCTCCCCTACAAACCTAAGAGGAGATCCCTTTTTTCAATGGGTACGCATATTCTAGAGATCCATTGGGATACAAAAAACACGCTGTGCTACATTAGTAACTTTGTACTGTAATTGTGGCACGGATAACTGTAAACTTTGAGCTATGCGTGTGTAAATATCGTTTATTGGAAGTAAACTTTCGTCACTTTCCACCAACAAACGCCCTGCCACATAAGCTAGCTGTAACGACTGGGGATTAAAAAACTCGCCAAACGATAGGTAAAAACCCTTTGCAAGGAGCTGCTGAGCCACCTGAGGTTTTCCCCTAAAACCGTGAACAACTAATGGAACATGTACTTTGTGTTCCTTCGTAAAGTTTAAAAGCGGGTTCCAACCCTTTACGACATGTAGAACCATGGCCTTATCAAGCTTTTCGGCCATGTTATATTGGACTTCGAAATAATAGTTTTGTTCCTTTATGCCTCCGCCTCTAAGTCCATCAAAACCACACTCGCCAATAGCTACAACATACGGCTTTTTCACCCACTCCTCGAACTGTTTAATTGTAGCCGTTGCTGGAGGTGAAGGTAAATACCATGGATGAAAACCTACTGAATGAACAAAATACTCGCTAGGAAGCGCATCGGTGCCGAAGCTAAAGGAGGTTATACGGAACTCATCAGAACGCTTAATAGATGCGCCAACATGTGCATGTATATTAATATATTTACAAGTCGTTGTGCCTAGCATACCTTTCTTTTAGGTTAATCAATCGCTGATTTGTACTTCCACGGAACAACAATGTTGGGTCGTTAAGCGAAGCTACGTACGGACCGTCAATAAGTATATCAATATAAGGCAAAGGCTCACGTAGTTTTTCAACGGACTCGAGCACTTCAAGGGTATAACCAGTGTACACGAGTATAGGTAATTGCACTTCTTGCTTAAGACGCTTTAACAGAAGTGTTAGTTCATGCGGCGAAAAAAAAGGGTCTCCCCCCGAGATGGTTATTCCATCTAACAAGGGGTTATCCTTTATTTCACGTATAATATCAGACAAAACAAGCTCGTTAAGCTCAACCCCTCCACGGGGGTTCCAGCTTGCCGAATTATGACAACCTGGGCAACGATGAGCACAGCCCGCTAAATAAAGCGAGTACCTCAGCCCTGGACCATCGGTAATAGTTTCACGATATCGGTTAAGTAAACGCACAAAAGCTATATAAATCCAATAGAAGCGTAATTACTCCAATTGACAATTAAAACCAGACACAAAATACTATATTGCGAAAACCCAACGTTCGACTCGTTCCTATAATGGGAACGAATCGAACGAGCATATAATTATTTTTTGAGTACAAATTAATGGTGCTTTACACGATCGTGTTCTTCGGCCTGCTTAGCACTATTCCAGCTTTCGAGGCTTCCGGTAAGGTAACCTGTAATTCGTCGCAAGCGAGCAATATTATCGCTTCCACAAACAGGGCACTTATCGTAAATTACCCCCTTGTAACCACAGCCTCGACAGGTATCTACAGGGTGGTTTATCGAACCATACCCAATATTCGCATCGTGCATTAGTTTAACTATTTTCATTAGCACTGTAGGGTTCTTTTTTGCTTCACCATCAAGCTCAACATAAGTAATATGACCTCCGCGAGTAATTGCATGGAAGGGAGCTTCTAGACGAATTTTTTCAGCAAGCGAAACATTTTCGCGAACATCTACGTGGAACGAATTTACGTAATAATCCAAATCTGTAACCCCAGGGATAGTGCCATAGCGCTTACGATCCATGCGTGTAAACCTGCCCGAAAGACCTTCTGCAGGTGTTGCTAGGACCGAGTAATTCAAGTGGTACTTTGCTTTAAACTCTTCGGCTACTTCATTCATTACTAAAATGGCATCATATAGGGTTTGCCAAGCTTCCTTATTGTAACTATGCCCTTCATCATATAAAGCAACCATTGCATTGTGCCCTCCAATAAAACCTATTCCCAAAGTACCACTTTTTATAGCATCGCCCACTTTATCGTTTGGTTTAAGCGGAGTGTTGCTCTTCCAAACATTATTGCCCATCATGAAAGGGAATTGTTTTGCCAAAGCGGTACTTTGGTAGGTAAAACGTTCGTAAAGTTGCTCGGCAACAAGTGTTGCTAAGCTACGTACACTTTCGAGGAATAAACTACGAGCTTCGCTACGAATACGTTGTTTATCACCATCGGGAAAATGTTCTTCGGCTGTACGACGAGCCTCAATAGCTAAACGGGGAAGATTTATCGATGTGAACGACAAGTTGCCCCTACCCACTGAAGTTTTTTCGCCATTTACATTTTCAAAAACACGCGTTCGGCAACCCATAGTGGCAATTTCGTACAAATAGCGTTTGGGGTCGTTCGCATCCCATTTTTCATGCTTATTAAAAGGCGTATCTAGGAAAACAAAGTTTGGAAACAATGCATGTGCCGTTGTTTGGCAAGCAAGTATAAGCAAATCGAAGTTTGGCGTTTCGAAAGTTAGCTTCCCAGCAACGGCTTCATCAAAATTAGCTAGTGCCTTATTATAATCGGCTTCGGAATAGTTTACCCCATCCTTAACCTTAAAAATCTGAATTGGGAAAATAGGCACCTCGCCATGACCTAAACCTTCAACGGTAGCTTTTAGCAATTCGCGAATTACCATTCGCCCTTCGGGGCTAACATCGGTACCATAGTTTATAGAGCTGAAAACAACTTGATTGCCCCCACGCGAATGCATTGTGTTGAGGTTATGGATAAATCCTTCCATTGCTTGGTGTGTATCACGTTTTGTACGACGGTAACTTTCGGTAACCGCAAGTTTTACCATTGCCTGAGTAACGTTGGGGCAGATATCCTTTATTGCATCAAGTACACTTATTATAGTATCCTCATCTTCCGACAGCTTGGGCTGTGCATCCCATATAGCGTTGCGCAATGCCTTTACTTCTATTCCCCCCTTCTTGTCTTCTCCTTCAACAAATGCCGAAGCTAAATGCAAGCTATCGGCAAGGTGTTTGCAGAAGGTTTTCTTTACACCAGGAGCCATAAAGAAGTCGAAGGCGGGAATAGCCTGCCCTCCATGTTGCTCATTTTGATTTGTTTGAAATATTATTGTTGCCAGTGTAGCATAACTTTGTATACCTTGTGGGGTACGAACACTACCATTTTTTGTATGGAAGCCACGCTCGTACAAATCAGCAATATCGTATTGCAAACAAGTTGTTGTTTTTGTAGGATAATAATCCAAATCGTGGATATGTATATCCCCATTGCTATGAGCACGAGCAAAGCGAGGCGAAAGTAAATACTTTCGAGCATAATCTTTGGTTACTTCGCTAGCAAAAGTCATCATTTGCCCACTAGGGGTAAAGGCACTCATATTAGCATTTTCGAGGTTTGTATCGTTAGCTTCGATAGTAACAATACCATCCATGGTATGCTTCAACGACGTACGCTTATCCCTTTCAACATTACGCCACTCGCGGTAAATAATATACTTTTTTGCAATAAAAGGGTCAACCGCCATAAGCGATTCTTCAACCATATCCTGAATCTGCTCAACAGCGAGCATTTCACTTTCGTGCATGCGGGCATAGTTTTCAATTCGCGTAACAACCATATCTACACGTATAGGGTCTGGCTTAACACCACCAGCACGATAAGCTTTCATAATTGCCGAACGAATTTTGTCGGCATTAAAGGATTGTTTACTGCCATCACGTTTTAGGATGAATAGCTCAACCGCTGGTTTTTGCGGTTCATCATGTACGTTTTCAGCGTAAGCAACAATTTCATCTGTAGTCGCTCTCATAATGCGTTACATCTATCAGTTAATTCTTTGTTATACCCCAAATGGTTAGCAAAACACTCTTTAGCACCCCCCAAAAAAGGGCATCGCATATTCTATTCTATTTCAGTGCATCGCTGTAAGCGAACTAAAAATCGTCAGCAAAAAGAGAAATTTTCAACCAAAATCACGAGGCTCAATTTACCCTTTTGGAACTCTTTTGTTCAACTTATCCACAAGCAAGTTTTCCAAAACACACAACATTTTTGGCATTTGGGCACCACAAAAATAGCAATAAAACTCCGACTAATAAACACTTTTAAGTCATATTTTACCTCAACAGTTCATCAGCTGGCTTACACACTAAGTTTTCCAAAACTAAAAACTTATGAACACATAAGGTTTCCTCAAAAGAGAACTACACTTCAATACCAATCATTCAAAAAAAAGAAATTTCTCCATCATAAAATGATTCGTTTCTTATTCCCAATCCATTAAGGGGTCTTCTCTGGCTGAAAAAGGACTATAGGAATATAAGCACTCATTTAAAGCTCGAGTTGCTTACGCAGAATAGCGTTAAACGCATAGTTCTTTAAGTTCCAACGAGGTGCAACTAACAAGTCTGCAGGAGACGTGGATAAAAACCTATCAAGTGCAATAGTTGGCTTGAGCCGAAGCAGAAATTGTAGGCAAAGCGTAGCATATTGTTGCGGAGTGAACAAATTAAAGACTTCGGGGTTTGCTTTATATTCCCTAGCCATTGGGGTGCCTTTAATAATTTGTAGTTGGTGTAGTTTTAAAATATCGATGGGGAGAGCCGATAATTTTTCGGCATGCATAAGCATATCGGTTTCTGTTTCGCCAGGTAAACCTAATATAAGGTGTGCACCAATTTTTATACCTCGGCGTGCAGTACGTTCAATGGTTTCGATACTTTGTTCATAGCTATGCCCACGGTTAACCCTATTTAGGGTGTCATTGATAGTACTTTCAACACCATACTCAATAAGCACAAAATGCTCCTTAGCCACTTGTTGTAAAAAGTCAAGCAAAGCATTGGGCATCATATCAGGTCGTGTTGAAACAACAAGCCCTACAACGCCAGGGTAGGCTAAGGCTTGCTGGTAAAGGTCGATAAGCTTATGGCAACTGGCAAAGGTCGACGTATAACTTTGGAAATAAGCCAGATAACGCATTGTGGGGTACTTGTAGCGGAAAAAATCAATGCCCTGGCTAAGTTGCTCGTTTAATGGCAGTGTTTTGGTTTCGATATTGGGTGTAAAAGAAGCATTATTGCAATAAGTACACCCAACTTCGCCCGTTATCGGATTACGATTAGGACAAGTATGCGCTATTGTAGCAAGTGTTATTTTTTGTACTTTAAAATTTGGGAAATAGGGATTTATAAACGAGCCAAAACCAGCTTGTTCTATTCTCCTTTCGAGAAAAGCAATTTGCTGAGGGGTAAACATAATTTAGCTACCACACAATGTACGAAATAAGATTTTGCAGAAGAGCCTCGGCTCTATAATCGCCATCATCGGCACCTTTGTAACGAGCATCAGTTAACCTAATAGCATGTACAATACCAAGTGTTCGTTTTGCACTATATAAGTTGCCTGCAAGGGTATATTCATCAGCTTGGTATTGCGAACGCAACCCCAAAGAAGCTGCAATGTTCGCAGGGGTTCGCTGATCATTTGGAATAAAATGATATACCAGCAAATTCGAGAAGAAATCGAACAATGTTGAAAGAATGCGTGGTAAAGGATAGTTTTTTTCGTCGTTAGCCATAGCCTCAGCAATAGTAATTGCCTGAAGCGACTTATGGGTAGCAACAGATTTTCGGAGTTCTGAAATAGAGTAATGCCGCGAAAAACCAACTAGTTTTTCAACAAGAGCCACAGTTATAGGAGCACTGCCCGCAGCAAGCGAAAGTTTTTCAATTTCACTTGCCAAAGCACTTCCATTATAGCCGATAAGTTCAACGAGCTTTTGGCGTGCACGCTCCTCTATAGTTGTACCCAAGCTATTTACTACTTGCGATATAATGGCTGTAATATCGCGGTTATTCCTTATTGCGGGTGATTCGAGTACACGAAGCCTATCCTCGGGTTGCTCGGCAAACATTTTTGCATACTTCTTCTTCCCCAAAAGGTCGCCACGGTAAATAACTAAAAGCGTAGTTCCATTTGGTATTTTGGGGATTAACTTAGCTACTTTATCGAAATCGGTCATAAGCTGAGCATCGCGTACTACAACCAAACGCTTCGACGAAAACAACGAAGTACTCTGAGCGTGTAAAGCCACATCGCTCATAGTTGCATCAACCCCATAAAGTATTATGCGTTCAGTTTCACGATCCTCGGGTGCAATATAATTTGCCGAAATAGCTTTGTCAATTCTATCGAGATAATAACTCTCCTCGCCCGAGGCAATAATTACTCGAGGAAGAAGGTTGTTATCCTTAAGTGTTTTCTCTATTAACTTAGTTTCCTGCAGAATAGATGCCATACGAACAAATTACGAAACCTGAAACGTAAAAATTACCACTCGAAGCGAAGGCTATCCAAACGTGGTCTATCATTACGGATGTTATCAATAGTGGAAAGCCCCAGTAATAGATGCTGTTTAAGATAATGTTTGCTAACCTCTTTATCGCTTTGCTCAGTTTTTACGCCTTCCGGCGTCATTGGGGCATCGCTAACCATTAGCAAAGCTCCCACGGGTATTCGGTTTGCGTAACCAACGGTAAACAATGTTGCGGTTTCCATATCGATAGCCTCAGCATGGGTAGAAGATAGGTACGTTTTAAAGTTGAGGTCGTGTTCCCACACGCGTCGATTTGTTGTGTAAATAGTACCTGCAACATAGGGAACACCATGCGAAGCAAGGGTATCGCTCGCGGCAAGGAGAGTTTTAAATGAAGGAAGGGAGGGCACTTCGGGGGGGAAATAATCATTTCCCGTACCTTCGCCACGAATAGCTGCTATAGGAAGAAGGTACTCGCCAATAGCAAGCCTTTTTTTTAGGCTACCACACTTACCAAGAAAAAGTACAGCTTTAGGTGAAACCGCCGATAGAAGATCCATTACTGTTGCTGCATTAGGGCTACCCATACCAAACGATATAAGTGTAACATCGCCATGCGAAACATTAGGCATAGGCGTATCGCTCCCTACAATATTTACTTTGTACATTTCGGCAAACAACTTAAGGTAACCAGTAAAATTACAAAGTATTATATAGGGAGTAAATTGCTCCAAGGGGCGTTGCGTATAGCGTTTTAACCAATCGGTAACTATTTCGTGCTTGCTTTCCATAATTATATTTTTATATATGCCTATACAATTAAGGCGCCCAGGTTAAAGCCCTTGGGTGGTAAGATACACTTGCCCATAGTGCTTTTTATTACCGTAAGTAAAGTATACAACAACACGCTGTTGCTCGATAACTGTTTGAGGAAGGTTAAAATCGGTTACTTGCTTATTGGTTTCGGTAGCCATAAGCTTTTCGCCATTTAGAGAGTATATAGCAATCGAACAGTTTCCTTCGTATTCCTCGGGAAGGTAAACCCTAAGCTTGCCTCCAAAAATTAATGCAGTTGGGGAAGAATTCGATATGTTTTCGGGCAACTTCGAGACTTCCTTTAAAGGAACAATTATCGGGTCGATCCACCAGTTCCCCTTTGATTGAAGTTCCTCAACGATAGTTTCGCTGTCGGATGGAATAAACTCTCCCCCCCCCACAAGTTTAACAAAGCTATTACTAGCAACGGTTTTACCATTACTACCACGTAGTATAGGAAAAGTAAGCGTTTCGGTTTTATCGGCTTCGAGTGCTATGTAAAGTTTTTCCTTGGAAGTAACAATTTCTTGATCGAGTTCGGCTAAGGGAATAAAAGTTTCAATCCACCCCATAAGGGTTCGTTTACCAACTTCAAGTTCACCCCTGTAAGTAAGGATTTTGTAATTGGGTAGGGGCAATGGTTTATTAAGCAGTTCACGCCTTTTTCCCTCAGAGGTAAGGGTGTAAACAACTAGATTAGGTAAATATTCGGCATCGTCCTCACCAATATTTGCTACGAGCATTAGCCCAATGAGTTTACTGTCAACAGGTAGTTGGTAACAGGTTGCGATAGCCTTAAAGTTTACCATTTGCGAACGTGATAATTCCTCGACCTCGTCACGGCGAAGCGAATAAAGGTTGTACGAAAGCCTACGAGGCTCCTTAGGTTGATAAGGTTGATATCCTTTAAGTTTTGTAACATCTGAGCCGGGAGCAAGCCAAGGCGATAAAAAAAGTTGTTCGGGTTGCTCACCAACTTTTTTAAAACATCCCGCAATAGAATAAAAAACATCGTTTACAGGTCTTACACAAGTCGATTGCCCCCCTGTTAATGCGCCAATTATAAGGAGATCGTTATCGTAAAGGGGCGAGCCACTCGAGCCTCCTGCTGTAGTTCCAACTTCCCAGCGAGGAATATAGAAGTGCGTTCCATGCCAAGTGTAGTATTTCGATTCGAAATCGATGAGCTTAAGTTTTTGCTCATTACAGCGGTTATAACGTGTTACCGACGAGGTGGGGTGATGCAAGTTTATAAAAGAACCCATGGGGTCAGGTTCGGCATTCCATCCGCTATAGAATGGCATATAG
>JASBZJ010000026.1 GCA_029983495.1 Porphyromonas sp. | reverse complement strand
TACTAGAAATAAAGGGGGGGGGATGAGCCAAGAATCTTGTTTTGACACACCCTCGACGGTGTCGGATATAAAAATGAGTGAACCTGCCAAAAAACAATGTTATTTACAACACGGACGGGGGTGTGTCAAAAGTCAAACCCATCAGAGGGGTGACATTATTTGTAAAGGATAAGTGTCATCAAGGAGCTAATTTATCAACAAAAATGTCGTTTCTGTGATTTATGCTATCAATATAAAAGAGGCATTTTCTGAATTCAGACTTTTGACACACCCCCCTACAATATTCCTCAAATGGGGATGCTTGTTGCACGTGATATGAGAATCTGTTCTGATGGAGTTTTTTTGCAAATCGACTTTTTTTTGTACCTTTGCAGAAGCATTAGCGGAAGAGCTAATCTTTCGCTACTTGCAGATAGTATTGCGGGGTGGAGCAGAGGTAGCTCGTCAGGCTCATAACCTGAAGGTCAGGGGTTCGAATCCTCTCCCCGCTACTTTCCAAGGCAGTTTTTTTATAACAGACGCGGTAGGGTTAACGGGCTTCTTAAATGGTTTTGTTTTAAGGAGTTCTTTTTTGTGCTTTTGGTTTAGTTATTGAACACAATGGAATAGAACGAGACCCGCTTTTATTTAGGATAAAGGCAAAGTATTACTACCTTTGCCCCTAGAAGATTATAATTATATCGCATTATGTTGTTCTGACGTTGAAATTAGTTCATTGTGATGTACTACTATAATAAGGATAGGGAGGTTATAATATGGCAAGAGATCTTACTATAGGCCGCGGGTCGCCCCTCAAGCGGTTAACTACTTTTCGGTTAAGTAGTTCGTTGGTTTTAATCCTTACAGCGTTACTTGTAATTATCTTGGCAAATTCGCCTGCTAAGGATACTTATTTTGCCATTTTGGACTTACCTATAAAGTTGCAAATAGGGCACTTTAATTTATTTCGGGTACATGGGCACGATATGACTTTGGCTCAGTTTGCCAACGATGTGCTTATGGTTCTATTCTTTTTACATGTAGGCTTAAGCATAAAAGAGGAAATGCTTGTTGGCGAACTTTCGAGCATAAAAAAAGCACTTTTCCCTGTTGTAGCAGCCTTAGGGGGCATCACTTTTCCCGTACTTATTTACCTTATGGTTTGCCATAAGGAGCCAGGTATTCATGGTATGGCTATTCCTATGGCTACCGATATTGCTTTTTCGCTTGCTGTACTAACATCTATTCGTGGTGTTCCTACACAACTTAAAACCTTTGTAGCTTCATTGGCTGTTGCTGATGATATTGCTGGTATTTTAATTATTGCCATCTTTTATAGTTCGGGGTTGGACTTTTTAATGCTCGGCATAGCTATAATAATCCTTGCAATACTATATTTCCTTGGGCGTTTTGGCGTTCGGGATTTATGGATTTATGGGTTAGGGTTGTTGTTTGTATGGTACTTTTTTCTGCGTTCGGGCATACATACAACTATTTCGGGTGTGCTCGTGGCAATGATGATACCCGCAAAGAGTACCTACAATACGCGACAAATGGTCGACCTTTTGCGCAGTAGGTTAGCTTTGTTCCCCGAATCGTCGCAACGTTGTTCGCGTAGTGGAGCAACTTTGTTGCCGAGTAGCCAAATTGAGGTTGCTCAGAATATGATGCACATAACCAGTCGTTCGGTTTCGCCGGTTCAACGCATGGAGGCAAACCTAGAAAAGCTTGTAAACTATTTTGTGTTACCCCTATTTGCTTTTGTAAACGCAGGGTTAACATTTAGTGGAATACATGCGAACGAAATATTAGGTATTCCTCTGGCCATATTCCTTGGGTTAGTGGTAGGTAAAACCTTAGGTATATTCTTGTTCAGTAGGCTTTATTTATGGTTAACCAAGCAAGGCCTACCCAATTGGCTACACAGTAGCGAGCTATTTGGCGCAGCATTGGTTTGTGGTATTGGTTTTACGGTATCGTTATTCCTAGCAACACTAACCTTTGAGGACGCTCCAGAGCTACTTAACCAGGCTAAGTTGGGTATATTCTTTGGCAGTTTATTTTCAGGGTGTGTGGGCTATGCTTATTTAAGTTGGCATTACAAGAAAATTGCTCGTAAACGCACAGCCCATAAAGCCTAAATATGAAGAGACGCGATTACACGCTCCGACTTTGGTTTTTACTGGTTTTTGCCTTTTTACTTACTGCAATACTATATTTTTTACCCAACGAAGTTGCTGGCGTTAAGCTTAAACGGGTGGATTTATTGGCGCACCTCCGCAACAACGATAACGACCCACAAGGCGACTTTCTTACGGCAAACGAAATTTTTAATAGCGATTCGCTTGCTAATGAACATTTAGCTCAGCAACAGGATAGCCTTACCGAGCAAGAAGCCTACGAGGCACATGTTCGCGACTCGCTATATAATGCTCTTGTACTCGACGAAAGTACTACTACTTATTCCGATAGTACCGACACTAATAATAACCCAATCCTTATTAAGGACTTTTCGCCTCAGCACAATGCATTAATACATACATATAAAGCTATTGCCAAACAGGAACCTTTAAGGATAGCTTTTTTGGGAGACTCGTTTATCGAAGGCGATATTTTCACCCTCGATGTACGCAAAAAATTGCAACAAAAGTTTGGAGGAGCCGGTGTTGGTTGGATGCCTATGGCTAGTAATGTTGCATCGTTTCGGCGAGGAATAAAACATACCTTTACGGGTTGGAAAACTAAAAGTGCTATTAACCACAAAAATGGAAGGTATTTTTTTGGCGAAAGTATTTACAGCGTAAGCGATTCTGTGGCAACGTTAAGCTATACTTTTACAAACGAGTTTAACACGCCTAAGCAGGCTACTATTTTTTATTCTTCGGTAAATTCGGTTCCTTTTAGTTACACGGTTAACGATAGTGTGTACACCGATAACCTTACTAGCCAAACACCTATTGGAGCTTATACACTAGCACTAAAGGGGCATAGTATAAAGCTACGTTTCCCTAATCGTAGTGGCTTATGCTTTTATGGTATTACCTTTGATAATAGCGATGAAAAAGGGGTTATAGTTGATAACTTTTCGTTACGAGGTTCTTCGGGTATTTCGTTAATAACTATCGACCCCGAAATTGCTTCGCGAATGAATTCGCTAAGGCATTATAATCTTATTGTTTTGCAGTTTGGTTTAAATGTTATTGAAAATACACGGTTCAACTACACGAACTATGCACGAAAAATGGTTGATGTAGTACAAACACTTAAGGGGCTGTTCCCCACAAGCGACATATTAATAATGGGAGTTTCGGATAGGGGCGGAACGCTCGACGATGGTACAAAAGGAACTTTACGAGCAACGCTCGCCCTTCGTGAAGCAATTAAAAGCGTTGCCCAAGCAACGGCAGTTGCTTATTGGGATACTTACTTGGCAATGAAAAAGGCAGGTGGTATTGTACAGTTTGTTAACGAAGGAATGGCAGCAAAGGATTATACGCACCTTTCGTTTAAGGGAGGTCGCTATTTAGCCGAGCAATTTGTTGATAGTTTTTTACTCGAAAAGGGGGGTTATAGTGTTTCAGCAGAATGAAAAGAGAGCCCCGAACGAGTTTCCTTATAACACAATGTTGCGCCTTGCTTATACCCTTGGCAGTATATGCTCAAATAGGTGTTCCTTACACTATTCAATCGCCCTTTTATAAACCCTTTTTTATGAAATCGCACGAGTTAATACCCCCTATTCATATTGTTCATATTGGCGATTCGCACCTTCAATCGGGGTTTTTGTCAGAACAATTTCGTCGCAGCTTAAGTAAAAGCTTTACTATAATGGGCTATGGGCTTGTAACACCCTATAAACTTGCCAATAGTAATGCTCCAATAGGTTATCGTATTACCTCGTCTGTTTCGTGGAATAGTTGCACATTATCGTATGCGCAAAGTTGTTCACCTACCCCTCCAGGAGGGGTTTTATTGAGCCGGCAAGGAGTTCAATTTTCCTTTACTTACAGTTGTTCCTATTCTCCCTTTGACCGAATAATTTACTATCGTGACAAAAATTCGCCAGCACTTATTCCTGAAGGTGTAAAATATGTGCTACAAAAAGGTCATACCCTCGTGGAGGGTATGGTATCCGATACGTTGTTTTTTAGCACTCCCGTGCGTAGCGTAACACTCCGGCCACAAACCCCACCTTCGCCAATGTTATATTATGGCGGAGCCATGTTATTGCACAGTGCAACTCAACTTAGCAGTAATAACCCTAAAGCGTTATATAGCTCAGTAGGCATAAATGGAGCAATGTATGCGAACTACGACCGCGAGGAAGTGCTCCGCTCAATAGCGCAACTTAAACCAAGTATTATACTTGTTTCGTTAGGCACTAACGAATCGCTTGCTCGGCATTTTCGAAAAGAACCATTTAAGCAACAAGTAAAAAAGTTCGTTATTCACTGCCAGCAATATATTCCACAAGTAAAGCTCGTGCTAACTACCCCTATGCCTAATTTCCGCCATGGGCCCTTTAATAAAAACTCGGCATATGCAGCCGAGGCTATTCGCGAAGTAGGTACCGAAATGGGTATTTCTATACTTGATTTGTATGAACTTGTTGGAGCTGAAAGTGGCGCAAAAAAGCTACGTAAGCAAGGTAATTATTATTACAAGGATGGGATACATTTTACGCAGCAAGGTTACATACAACAAGGTAAATTGCTCGCAACGGCCTTCCTCGAAAACTGTTATTAATACACAATTGCACCCCTAGTTTCTCAATAGTCCTCTAATGGAGCAAATACTAAGTTGTCTTCGTTATTACTTCGATGAATTCACGTCGTCGCTTGATATAACAAAAATACCCGAATGGCTTACCTATAATAGTAATCAACCCTTACTTTTTTCGTCTTCGCTATTCTTTATTCTTTTTCTCATTTTCCTTTTAATTTACCGAATACTGAAGCATGCAAAACATGCTCGTATTCTGTTTGTTTCGCTTTTTTCGCTTTACTTTTACTACAAGTGTGGCGGGTGGTATTTTTTGCTTTTACTAGCTATGGTAACGAGCGATTTTTTGATAGGCCGAGCCTTAACACAGGAAAGTGATAAAGTAAAAAAGAAGCGTTGGGTAACGCTTAGCGTATGTATCGACCTGATGGTACTTGCCTTTTTTAAATACTTCAATTTTATTGGCGATGCTCTTTTTAATATTGCTTCGGGGCTTGGGTATTACTTAGGGAGTTCGTCAATCGAAGCGATAAGTTGGAGGCCTGTATCGATATTTTTACCCGTTGGGATATCGTTTTTTACATTTCAATCGCTAAGTTATATTGTCGACCTTTATCGTGGCGAAGTAAAAGCCGTTACGCGCTGGGTCGATTACCTATTTTATATCTCGTTCTTCCCTCAACTTGTTGCTGGGCCAATCGTTCGTGCAAAGGATTTTCTTCCACAAATGAATCGTACCCCTCACCTTTCGCGTGGAAACCTGGGGCGAGGTATGGTACTTGTTATGGTGGGGCTTTTTAAAAAGGCTATAATTAGCGATTACATAAGCGTAAATTTTGTGGATCGCGTATTTGATGCTCCGCAGTTATACTCGGGAGTCGAAAACTTGTTGGCGGCTTATGGTTATATGTTGCAAGTGTATTGCGATTTTTCGGGCTACAGCGATATGGCTATAGGTTTAGCTTTATTTTTGGGATTCCGTTTCCGAAAGAACTTCGATGTACCTTTTAATGCTGCTACAATAACAGAATTTTGGCGGCGATGGCATATATCGCTTTCCACTTGGCTTAAGGATTACTTGTATATACCCTTAGGTGGTAACCGAAAAGGTAAGTTTAGAAGCTATATAAACCTACTCATAACCATGTTACTTGGAGGTTTATGGCACGGAGCGGCATGGCAGTTTATCCTTTGGGGGGGTATGCATGGAGTCGCTTTGGTACTCCATAAGCTTTTTATGCGTTTGTTCCCCAAAGCGAAACCAACAGGGCGTAATATGAAGTGGGGCTGGCGACTGCTTGGAGTTGTTCTTACATTCAACTTTGTTGTATTCACCTTTATATTCTTTCGTGCCAAGGATATGCAAACGGCTGTAGCATTGCTTAGGGCTATTGCAACTAACTTTCATCCGGAGGTATTTGGGCAGTTTGTATTGGGGTATCGGATGGTATTTGCCCTTATCGTGCTAGGCTATGTATTGCACTTCCTACCACGGAAATTTGTACGTGCAACAAACCGAACCATTGTGCGTAGCCCATTGTTAGTACAACTTTTTTTGTTTGTTGCATTACTTTTTACAGTATTCCAGTTTAAGAGTGCTGATGTTCAACCCTTTATTTATTTCCAGTTCTAGCTATTTGCAAAACAGCTTTTGTAACTATAAAATGATACAGCTACATACTATGCTATTTGTGGCGGTATAAAAGAACTTTCCAAAGAGTTGTTACCTTTGTTACACGAAAATTTGCACTAATAAAGTAGTTTAATCGTGTTCGGAATAGTAGACATTCTTTACTTATTGGGTTCGTTAACCTTATTCCTTTATGGGATGAAGGTAATGAGCGATGGGCTTCAAAAGCTCTCGGGCGAGAAAATGCGTTCGATACTTTCGGTAATGACGCAAAACCGCCTCCTTGGCGTTCTTACAGGTGTGCTGGTAACAGCACTTATTCAAAGCTCCTCGGCAACAACGCTTATGGTTGTAAGCTTTACAAATGCGGGTATGCTTAGCTTAAGCCAATCTATAAGCGTTATTATGGGTGCCAATATTGGTACTACTGTAACGGCATGGATTATATCATTGCTTGGTTTTAAATACGATATTTCTACTTTTGCCATTCCTCTTTTGGCTATAGCCTTACCCTTATTATTCTCGAAAAAAGAAAACTTAGGCTCGTGGGCCGAGTTTATCATTGGCTTTTCGGTTCTTTTCCTCGGGCTACAGTTCCTAAAAGATTCGATGCCGGACCTGCAAGCAAATCCCGATATGCTATCGTTTTTACAACGCTATACCGATATGGGTTTTGCTTCCGTGCTTCTGTTTCTTCTGGTTGGTACACTAATGACTCTTGTTGTACAGTCGTCGAGTGCTACGGTAGCCATAACGCTTATTATGTGCGTTAAGGGTTGGATACCTTTCGAATTGGGTACAGCTATGATATTAGGTGAAAATATAGGAACTACGGTTACTGCAAACCTTGCTGCTCTTCGTGCAAATACGGCTGCAAAACGTACGGCATTTTCGCACTTCCTATTTAATGTTTTTGGGGTAATTTGGGTGCTTTGTTTCTACTTCCCACTAGTTTCGCTGGTAAGTAGTATGGTAACTACTAATGGTGCAGATCCTCGTGCCCTATCCTCTTATATCAGCGAACTGTCAAATCATTTTTCGCCCGAGCAAATTTCCTTGGCAACTAGTAACGCCCCAATTACGGGCAATGCTGCATTAGCATCAGCTCAAGCCGATATTCAAGCAATGGGTAATGCGTGTAGCATAGGTTTAGCTCTGTTCCATACCCTTTTTAATATCACAAATACTATAATCATGGTATGGTTTATTCCTGTCTACGTAAAGATATGTAATGTAGTAATTAGGCAAAGCGTAAAAAAGGAACGCAAAATGGAGTTCTCGCATCTGCAATATTTACAAACAGGTATGCGTAGCACCGCCGAATTCTCGGTAGTGCAAGCCCAAAAGGAAGTAGTGCGTTACGCCAAAAAAGTTCAGGAAATGCTTAAGATGGTAAGTAACCTTATTGAAACCGAAGAAGTAAATATTTTCGAGGAGAATTTTAATCGCCTCCAGAAGTACGAAAATATTTGCGACCGCATAGAAGTTGAAATTGTAGAGTACCTTCGAAAGCTTTCGGAAGACGACCTCAGTACCGAAACTCGCCGAGAAGTACATAAACTTATTTCGGCAACTACCGAAATCGAAAGTATGGGAGATGCTTGTTACAATATGGGGCAAATTATTCAACGCCGAAACAACAGCGAAATCGTTTTCTCGAATTCTATTTTAGAACATCTGCATGAACTCCAGGCAATAGTGGATCATATAATGGAACATACTATACTTACCCTCGAGAAAACGCCTAAAACAAGTGCAATGTTCTACACTGCCGAAAACCTCGAACACGACCTCAACAATAAGCGCGACCTACTAGTTAAAAACAATATGCGTGCCATAGAGGAAAAAAAGTACGATTATCAGGAATCGGTATATTACCGTGATTTGATTGATGAGTATGAGCAATTCGGCGACTTTGCCATTAATGTTGTAGAAGCTGTAACTGGCTATAAGCATACTTAATATAGCTTATACTGTACAAAACGTTTAAGGGATCCTTTTTTAAGAGGGATCCTTTTTTTCTTCGCAACTCTTTAAATTACTACCTTTGCCCCCAGAACAGAATGGTATGAGAAGCATCAACGAACTTACACATCTTATTGATAAACCAATATTTCGCCTTATTGGAGAAGTTGCCGATAACATTGGGGTCGAAGCCTATGTTGTAGGGGGCTATGTACGCGATTTATTACTAAATCGCCCATCAACGGATATTGATGTTGTATCGGTGGGTAGGGGAATCGACTTAGCCCGTGCATTTTCGAAGGCGTGGGGAAGAGGAGCAAAACTGTCGGTTTTCCAAAATTTTGGTACAGCCCAAGTGAAAAAAAACGGCATCGAAATAGAGTTTGTGGGTGCTCGGCGGGAAAGCTATCGAAAGGATAGCAGAAAGCCTATTGTTGAGGACGGATCGCTTCAGGAAGATATGGAGCGACGCGACTTTACAATTAATGCTATGGCTTTATGCTTAAATAAGAACCGATTTGGTGAACTTATCGACCCTTTTTACGGGCTCGAAGATCTTCAGGATTACATACTTCGAACACCCCTTGACCCTGATGTTACCTTTAGCGATGACCCTTTACGGATGATGCGTGGTATTCGTTTTGCGTCTCAATTAGGCTTCTTCCTTGACGAGGAAACTTTCGATGCCATTGAACGTAATGCTCACCGAATTAGTATTGTTTCAGCCGAACGGATTATTGTGGAACTAAACAAAATTATGCTTTCGCCACGGCCATCGGTAGGCTTAGAACTTTTCGAAAAAACGGGGCTTATGGCATTAGTTTTGCCAGAACTACTTCAACTTAAAGGTGCCGAAACTCAAGAAGGAATAGGGCATAAGGATAACCTTGCACACACATACGTAGTTGTTGATAACGTTGCTAAAAAAAGCGATAACCTATATTTACGTTGGGCTGCCTTAATGCACGATATCGGAAAACCCAAAACAAAAAGGTTTGAACCTAAGGATGGGTGGACTTTCCATAACCACGATTTTGTGGGAGGTAAAATGGTTCCTTCCATATTTAAGCGATTAAAGCTTCCTTTAGATGCAAATATGAAATATGTTCGCAAGCTTGTTGAGCTACATATGCGTCCGGCCGTATTGGCAAAGGACGAAGTAACCGACTCGGCCGTACGTAGGTTACTTTTTGAAGCAGGCGACGATATCGACGACCTTATGACGCTTGTAGAAGCCGATATTACAAGCAAAAACCCTATAAAAGTAAAACGATATAAAGAGAATTACCGACTCGTAAAACGCAAGCTAGTTGAGATTGAAGAAAAGGATCGTATCCGAAACTTTCAACCACCAATTTCGGGGGAGGAAATCATGAAAACGTTTTGTCTTAAGCCATCTCGGCAAGTGGGAATTTTAAAGGAAGCCATAAAAACGGCTATACTTGATGGTGTTATTCCTAATGAATACGAAGCCGCTCGCTGTTTTCTTATCGATAAAGCCAAGGAACTAAATCTTACTCCGAAAAACTAATCTATATATTACATTCTATCACCTCGATATCTCCTTATATAAAGTTCCATTAAAAGAGCCTTTGTTCCTCGTAAGGAGATCCCGTTTAATTCTCTAGGGCTTTTTTCTTACTTTTGTACACATGAAAGTATGCCGTATAAGTGTTTTATGGCTTGGGTTAGTACTGTTTTCTGCCTCAGTATGGGGGCAAAACAACTCCCGCCTTGAACGTGAAAAGAAAGATTACCTTGATGCCCTGAATACCACAGGTGCCGTTTTTGCTAACATCCAACGCTATTTTGTTGATACAGTAAACCTTGCAAGGATTAACGAAATGGCTCTTAATGCTATGCTCCTTCGCCTCGACCCTTACACACAATATATGAACCCCGAGGACGCAAAAAGCTTCATGGAAGCAACTAGCGGTGAATATGCTGGTGTTGGGGCTTTAATTAGTCAACGCCCTAATGGGGTAGTAATAATAAACGAACCATTCGAAGGGTTACCAGCCGATAAAGCCGGCCTAAAAGCAGGTGATAGAATACTATCCATTAATGGAAAAGACTTTTCGAATTCTACTACACCCGAAGTTAGTAAAGCTCTCCGTGGCGAAGATGGCTCAACTATTACGGTAAAAGTACAACGAATAAACGAGCCATCACCACGAACATTCTCGTTTAAACGTAGGGAAATACAACTCAACTCGGTTGACTATTCAGGCATTGTGTCGGATAACATTGGTTTAATCCGTATTAGTAGTTTTACTCGCGAAACAGGCAAAGATGTAAAAGAGGCCGTAAATACATTACTAAATACTAAAGCTGTTAAGGGAATTATAATCGATCTTCGTGGCAATGGGGGTGGCGTTTTACAAAGTGGTGTAGAGCTACTTAGTTTATTCCTTCCTAAGGGGTCGCATGCGGTTACAGTAAAAGGTCGTACAAGCGATAGTAATGCTGATTACCGAACTACTACTGAACCAATTGTTCCTCTATCAATACCGATGGTTGTTCTTATCGATAACCAATCGGCATCGGCAAGCGAAATTGTTGCGGGTGCCATGCAAGATATCGATCGTGCTGTAATTATGGGGAATAAAAGCTTCGGAAAAGGACTTGTGCAAAGTACTATTCCTTTGCCTGATGGGGGACTTTTAAAACTTACTACGGCTCAGTATTACACACCAAGTGGTAGAAACATCCAAAAAATTACTTACCACCACTTTAACGATATTGACGAACCCGAGGAATCTGTAAAAAGCGATGCTGATAGTTTGGGAACACCCTTTTATACTCGAAATAAAAGATTGGTATATGCTTCTGATGGTATTCTTCCAGATGTAGAGGCATCTTCCCCTCGTTATCCTATCCTTATTTCACATCTCTCAATCGATACCTTAACGTACGATTATATTACGCAATATGTTGCTACTCATAACAAGCCAAATTCGCCTTCAGAAGTTGCTATTACCCCTGAAGAATACAGCAAATTTGTAAACTATCTTATCGATAATAAATTTCAGTATACGTCCTCAAGTAAGGATCTTTTTAAAAAGCTTAAGGAATGTATTGAATTAGAAGGCAACGAAGAATATACTAAGGCTGAACTTGAAGCATTGGATAAGGTTCTTACGCCTAATCTGCGTACCGAACTCGAACGTAATCAAAAGGAAGTTATCGATTACCTCGAATCGCAAATTGCTTTACGTTATTTCTATCGAAAGGGCTTTTTCGGTAAACTACTCCCTACCGACGATGTTGTACTAAAAGCATGCGAACTATTACATAACCCCGATAAGTACAACAGTTTGCTTTCGCCAAAAAAACCGTAAAACAAGTTATAACGTACTTTGGGGGGCTGTAGTTTTACAACTATAAAAGAATCAAGCAAATTTCAGGATGCTGAAGTTTGCTTGATTCTTTTATATCTATAAGCAACAATACTGGGGAGGGGATTATCTAAGCAAATCAGTATTCTCTCTTTTTGTTGAAATATGAAATGAATAAGTTATAAGGCTCAATGCTTAGCCTAAGAAGCCTTTTAGCTGCTGACTACGATTACCCTGACGAAGCTTACGAACGGCCTTTTCTTTTATCTGTCGAACACGCTCGCGTGTAAGGTCGAACTTATCTCCAATTTCCTCAAGCGTCATTTCGGGGTAGTCGCCAATGCCAAAAAACATCCGTACAATTTCGGCCTCACGTTCGCTAAGTGTTGAAAGTGCTCGGTTTATTTCGGTGATTAACGATGAAGCCATCAGATCCTTATCGGCACTGGGGGCGTCCTCGTTGGGCAAAACGTCCAAAAGGTTATTGTCTTCTCCCTCCACGAACGGAGCATCTATCGAAACGTGCTTACCATAGGTTTTTAATGTTAGGCTAATACGCTCCTCGTTTTCGTCCAAAATCATGGCAAGTTCAGCCGCTGAAGGTTTACGCTCGTGTTGCTGTTCAAAAACTTCAGCCGCTTTTTTTATTTTAGCTTGGCTTCCTACTTGGTTTAGTGGTAAGCGAACTATCCGCGACTGCTCGGCAAGAGCCTGTAAAATGGATTGACGGATCCACCAAACAGCATACGAAATGAACTTAAAGCCTTTCTTTTCATCGAACTTTTTAGCTGCTTTTATAAGCCCAATATTCCCTTCGTTAATAAGGTCCGGTAAGCTAAGACCTTGGTTTTGGTATTGCTTTGCTACCGAAACAACGAAGCGTAAGTTAGCGCGAACAAGTCGTGCAAGGGCTTGCTCATCGCCTTTTTTTATGGCTGCTGCTAGTTCTACTTCTTCATCAACCGAAATAAGCCCTTCGCGACCAATTTCTTGGAGGAATTTATCGAGCGAAGCACTTTCTCTGTTTGTTATCGATCGAGAAATTTTTAACTGTCTCATGCTAATATCATTCGAGGTTACACACCCACAACATAGTAATGATTGCTAGTTCCACGCATGTGGGTTCACTTATATAACGTCCTAAGGCAACAAAAAGTTCAAAGCATCTTTATAAATTACCAATAAATAGGGGCATATAATAAGGGGAGGGGGAGCAAAGCTAGGTTTTCCAGTTTGCTCCCCCTCGGGCTTCCTACATTAAAATAAAAATTATGAAGATGAAAAATGGTTGCTATTTGAAGGTAGTGGGCTAAA
>JASBZJ010000025.1 GCA_029983495.1 Porphyromonas sp. | reverse complement strand
AAAAATAATATGTAAACGACAAGCTCGCCTTCCAAAAATTGTCGCAATATATCACATTTGTATTATCCTTTAATTCGATAAAATCATGATTTATAGTTTGAGACGATTCTGGAACAAATAGGCTTTCAATAGCAAAACGAACATTCCATGAGCCTTTATTCCAAAAACCTGATAATGCCGACCTCCACCCCGATGAGTTAGTAAAATAACTTTGTAAGCGTCGGTAAGGCAAATCAATATCGCCTTGTAAACCCCAATTATTGTGCTTATAGGTTAAGCTTCCTCCAGAAGGTATCGAAAACAAAGCAACTTGTTGTTCCTTACTTAGTTTGTAATGCTGGTAACGAGGTTGTGCATATAACCGTATAACTAAACTCTCATCTCCAAGTGGCTTTATAGCTAAGCTGTTCTTTAGGATAAAATATTGCAAGTACAACGCATTCAAGCGTTGTTGTATTATTACCTTTTTCCCTTGTACTTCGCCTTGTTCAAACCCTAATACCCAATCTTTATTTGTGTAATTATATATTAGCGTATTTATAAGTTCCATATACGCATTACCCCACGAGTGATAAAGGCGTGTAGTAGTTAGGTAGCTATTTTTTAACTTAGGATTATTACGTACGTAAAGTGCTTCCCTAATTTGGCGTATAGCTTCGGTAGTCTCGCCCAGTTCGGGTATTAGGTTTGCCGTTTCAACTTCCCACCTTAAACGCTGGTTGTTATGGAATTGGTAACCTATTAGCAGGCGTGGGTTAAAAGTCCAATGGGTTTGCGCTTGGTTCAACCCTTTATGTGCCGAAGTGTAATGCAAGTTTATCGAAGGGGTAAACCTAAAAAGGAACTTTCCAACATTCCCCTCCCACGATACATACGACCTACTTCTCCACTGTTTTTGGTTGTCTGCACTACTTCCAACGCTTATACCACGAATATCAAACTGCGCTTGAGAATACATCGCACGAGAACCCGCATAAAACCAGCCATTCTTGAGCGGATGAACATATTCAGCTTGTGCTATAAATGAGTTTTTCGACGTTTTACCTTCAAGATACTCATCTAAGTATACATGCTGTGTCGTAGCATCGCATTCGGATAGATTGTATTTAGTACGTGCTTGGTTATGGGTATAAACCATGTTCGCAAATAAGCGACTACCCACATCGCTAACTGTTCGGTCGTAATATATATCCACGACAGGGGTAAACACTATGCCTTCATTTTTCACTTTTCCCAAACGGTTTTGGATCGTATTGCCCATTTGCACAAAAGCATCGTACAATTGCGGATTGCTATTCTTTTCAAACGATGAGGAAACCGACAGTTCGAAAAACTGCTTGCTGGGTTGCTAAAACTATAACTTGCTCTAAAGCTGTGTGTGTTTAGCCGAGTATGTGTAGTACCCTCTGATTGGTACTTATGAAATTCGTCTGTGGTATATTCCGAAGTTTGCTCCTCTTTTTTCCCAAAATGGCTATAACGAATAAAGTGGTTCGTAAAAAATTTGAACTGATGTGAACCCGAATTAAAGTTATAATAAAGGCGTGCTACGGCATCAGTAGCAATAGGGGTTACCGATGCCTCCACTCCTGCATGGTGACCATCGTCTAATGGCTTTGTTATTACATCTATTACACTTCCAGTAGTATTATATCGTTCAGGTGCTATATCGTAATAATCAATTCGAATAATTTTTGAAGGAGGAATCGAACGTAACTCCTCATTTGTTCCATAGTAGCCATTAATAAGTATTGTTGGTGCAACATCGCCAACAGCCGACGAAATAATACCAGTACGAGCATCGGCCTTAACGAGTGGAAGTGTAAGGGCTAGGTCCAAACTGCTTTTCACATCATGAATCTGCTTTCTGCTAAACCGATAGCTTTTGCGACCAACACTAACTTTTCGTTTTGCTGTTACTACAACATCGCTTAGCTGCGTTGCCTCTTCAGCTGGTTCCAAATTGAAATCACAACGCTCAACAATTTTAATACTATCACTTTCGATAGTTTTGCTCGTAGCATGGTATCCCCAATAGCGTACTTCTACAATAAAAAGCTTTGCTGGTGTGTTTAAATCAATACTATAATATCCTCGTTTATCAGTGTAAGTCACGACCTCAGGATGTACAGTAACTGAATCGGCATGGAGTATTACCTGAGCCATCTCGGCAAATTCAGTTGGAGCAATATAGACCACACCTTCAATTTTTCTCTCTTGTCCATAACAACAAACAAAATAGCAATAAAGGAATACAAAAGCAATTAAAAAAATCCTATTCATAGTATATCATTCTAACCAATAGATATTAGTAGGTTCTGGTGCTTTAGGACAAATTGGGTCTGGGAAAAAGCAATTCTCTTCTCCATATGCCATCAGAATTGTTTTCCAACAAACACCTTTTTCTGTATGGCACTTTATAAAGTCGGAACAAGTACTACATGGGCTACTTTTAGGCAGTTCATTTTGATGGATATCAAACAAACTTAACACCTTCTGCGAATTCCATACTTCTCCTAAAGATTGAATCTTTGTAACCACGAGGTTAATAATAAACAATCCCTACTCTATCAGCTTTTCGGGTTACGCTCCTTTTCAGTTTGGTCTGTTTTTAATTATTCTCTATACCTAGTATAGTTGCTAGGTAGTTCATTCAAAGTATACTGTGCCATAAACTCACCTAAACTCCGCTATTGCACAAAACACTGCATGAAATAATTCTTCCTACAAAGAGTACCTTTTTTACACTCCAATACCCCCACGCTAACTACATCACAATTATCATCACCGCCATTACATCATCCTCATTTCACTTATCAATCTCATCACAAAGGTAGAAAAAAGAAAAAAATGACACCAAGCAAAAAAATCTTTACATAGCAATATCCGTCATTTTATTATCATCTATCTTGGAATAGGTACATTTAGTTGATCTCTTGTCAAGGGGAATTGTAGGGGCGAACCTGCGTATCCGCCCATCATCGTATCGTAATTTATTATCGATGGGAGCGGGTCAATGGATTCCAACCGTAACATCATTATTTTGTTCGACACCTACGAGCGGACACGCAGATCCGCCTATACACCTGAAAACACGAGGTTAATTTCTTCAGGTTCATTTTTATTTTCGTCCTGATGAAAAGATCAAAACCTCGGAACTTTTGTTTGAGTTTACTTGATCATTTTCCATTTTGTTCCCAGTAAAAAACAAAAAAAAGGGAGCATCGAAGAACCCATTTGGCACATCCTGCTAAATGAAGTTATAACAACAAGATATGTTCATAAGCAAAAACCACATCCATTCTAGAATGCTATTTTATAATAAGTGATAGCAGTACAACTGCTACCAACTAAAGGTTACAGCAAGCTCCCCCTATACAAAATACGTATACAATAATATATTAACTACCTTTGCAAGCAGTAATAGTTGGATATTGTACAAGAAAGGAACTAAAACAAACAATGGCAAAAACTCCAAACCTCGTTATTGTAGAGTCGCCCGCAAAAGCAAAAACGATCGTAGGAATTCTCGGGAAAAACTATAAGGTTCTTTCGAGTTACGGTCACATTCGCGACCTCAGCAAAAACAGTATGGGCATTGATATCGAAAACGATTTTAAACCCGACTATATAATAAGTGATGATAAAAAGAAGCTTGTAAGCGAATTACGCAAAGAAGCACAACAAGCCGATATGGTTTGGCTTGCAAGCGATGAGGACCGCGAAGGAGAAGCCATAGCATGGCACTTATATGAGGTATTAGATAGGAAGGGAAAGCCAACAAAACGAATTGCTTTTCACGAAATAACCCCCAGTGCTATAGCCCACGCTATCGAGAACCCCCGCGATATTGATAAAAACCTTGTAGATGCACAACAGGCACGTAGGGTACTCGACCGCATTGTGGGTTTCGAGCTTTCGCCCATATTATGGCGACGGATAAAGCCATCCCTTTCGGCTGGTAGGGTACAATCGGTTGCCCTACGCTTAATATGCGATAGGGAGGAAAGTATAAAAAGCTTTGAAACAACAAGTTCGTATAAAGTTGTTGCTATAGTTGCAAGTAACAATACTGCGAATAAAAGTTTTGAAGCCCAGGCCGAGGAATTATTTAGTGATGCCAATCAAGCAAAAGCATTTATTGAAAGGAACGCCAAAGGTGCCCTTTTAGTAACAAGCATCGAGGGGAAACCCGCTCAACGGACACCTGCACCGCCATTTACAACTTCGTCTTTACAGCAGGAGGCCTCACGCAAGTTAGGATTTTCGGTTAGTCGAACCATGAGTATAGCCCAAAAATTGTATGAAAGCGGACACATTACATATATGCGTACGGATAGTACAAACCTATCCACACTAGCATTAAATAATGCCGAAAAAGTTATTAAGGATCTTTGGGGAGAAAAGTATCACAAACGCCGAAACTACCATACCACAAGCAAAGGTGCACAAGAAGCCCACGAGGCCATTCGCCCTACTTATATAGATCGCGAAACCATTAAAGGCGATGCTGCCACGGTAAAACTTTACCAACTTATTCGCATGCGAACCTTAGCTAGCCAAATGGCTGAAGCCCTATTCGAAAGAACTACTGTAAAAATTGAAAACCAGCAAACTAACGACCGTTTTACAGCACAAGGAGAAGTAATGCTTTTTGATGGCTTTTTGAAAGCCTATACCGATGATGCAATTTCCTCTGCAAACGAAAAACAACTGCCTCCCCTTAAACCCCAAGAATCCCTACATACAAAACAGTATATAGCTACAGAACACTTTACCTACCCTCCAGCTCGCTATACCGAAGCAACACTTGTTCGAAACATGGAGGAATTAGGAATTGGTAGACCATCAACCTATGCCCCCACTATACAAACACTGTTTCAACGTGAATACATTAAGCTGGGAAATAGCTTGGGCAAGGAACGTACTTACCATGATTTTGTGCTCGACCTTGAAGCGGGAATAGACAAAATTGTAGAACAAAAACGAAAAGAAAAAACAGGAAGCAATAAAGGAAAGTTACTACCAACCGATATAGGTATAGTTGTGAACAACTTTTTAGTTGAACACTTTAAAAACATTGTGGACTATAACTTTACGGCTGATATTGAAGAGCAATTCGACAGCATTGCTCGTGGCGAAAAACCTTGGACTAGCCTTATGCACCAGTTCTATAACCTTTTCCATCCGTTCGTTGATGAAGCAATGGAAACAAGGGATAGCAGTAGCCGAGGCGAACGAGAATTAGGCGTTGACCCTAAAACAGGGAACAAAGTTATTGTACGTATTGGTAGATATGGTCCTGTGGTTCAAATTGGCGATACCGAAAATCCCGATGAAAAGCCAAAATTCGCTTCTATTCCTCCTACGCTCTCAATGCTCAATATTACTTTAGAAGAAGCTCTTAATTTAATGAAGCTTCCTCGGGTACTAGGAACATTCGAGGGCAAAGAACTCCGAACTAACGAAGGACGTTTCGGAGCTTATGTTCAATTAGGTGACTTTTTCGCTTCGTTACCTAAAAACCTAACTCCACTTACTATAACCTTTAACGAAGCGGTGGATCTAATACTCGAAAAACGACAAAAAGAAGCACAATCGATACTACGGACTTATAGCGAGGACGAAAGCCTTACGATACGCGAAGGTCGCTGGGGCCCTTATATAAAACAAGGGAAAAACAATTATAAACTCGATAAAAAATTACACGAAAAGGCAAGCGAACTTACCTATGAGGAGGTAAATAACATTATTGAGCAACAAAGTAAAAACGACCATAGCCCTAAGCGTACAAAAGGTGTAACAAGCAAAAAAGGGGCAAACTCAGCAAAAGGGAAAGCCAATTCAACTCGTAAAAAAGAGTAGACTAATAACATTTAATTAAATCATACCTATATAGTTTGCGCTACTTCCTTTACATCTCGTTTAATGGTAGCAACTTTTGTGGCTGGCAAAAGCAACCTAATGGCATTTCGGTACAGGAAACTGTAGAAAAAGCCCTTGAGGTATTGTTCCGCATACCATGTACAATTGTGGGAGCTGGTAGAACTGATGCGGGTGTTCATGCCTATGAATTACCCGCTCATGCCGATCTTCCACAAGCAAGTACATCGCAAATTATGGCATGGCAACGAAGCCTTAACGGCATTTTACCCCACGATATTTACATCCGAAAAATAGTACCTGTTAAGAACAACGCACATGCTCGGTTCGATGCCGTTATGCGAACCTATAAATACTTCGTTGCCTTGGAACAAGATCCATTTACTGGACCTTATGTATTGCCAACCCATAGCGAACTTAACTATACCGCTATGAACGAGGCCGCTAAAGCCCTTATTGGAGAACACGACTTTACCTCCTTTACGAAGCTCCATAACGATAGTAAACACAATAGGTGTATACTATACGAGGCATATTGGCAACCTGCACCCTACCCCAACTGCCATGTTTTTACTATTTCGGCAAATCGCTTTTTACGAAATATGGTTCGTACAGTTGTGGGTACATTACTTGAAGTAGGTAAAGGTAAATTACCTACCGAACAAATAGGACATATCCTTCGTGCCGAAAACCGTTCCTTCGCTTCAGCAACAGCTAAACCTCATCCTTTATTCCTAACTAAAGTAAGTTACCCTAACGATATTTTTCTATAACCCACAAAATAAATAACCCATTATGAAATATGTTATAGTAGGTGGTGTTGCTGGCGGTGCTACTGCTGCAACCCGACTTCGACGACTTGACGAAAAGGCCGAAATTGTTATTCTCGAACGAGGCAACCACGTTTCATTTGCAAACTGCGGACTACCCTATTATATTGGAGGTGTAATTCCCCAACGAACAAGCCTTTTATTGCAAAGCCCTAAATCGTTTGCCAGTAGATATAATATTGATGTACGCCTCCAGCAGGAAGTTACTGATATTAATTGTACGGGAAAAAACATTACTATACTTACCCCCGATGGAAAAACCTATACCGAAGCGTACGATAAACTTCTACTTTCGCCTGGTGCAGCTCCCATTCGACCAAATATAAAAGGCATTGACCTCGAAGGCGTATTTACCTTGCGTACTGTTGAGGACTCCGATAAAATAAAAACTTACTGTGAAAACCATTCCCCCAAGCACGTAATAATTGTTGGTGCTGGTTTTATAGGGCTTGAAATGGCTGAAAACTTTCACGCTCTAGGGATGGAAGTAACAATTATTGATAAACAAAAACAAATACTCCCTTACCTCGATTACCCTATGGTTATGCCCTTGCAAATGGAAATGAAAAAACAAGGTGTAACCCTTAAGCTTGGCAGAACTGTTGATAGTATTGAAAATAACCCACAAGGAGGGCTGCAATTGCACTGTGCAAAAGGCGAAACATTCGATACCGACCTTATTATTCTTTCGGTTGGAGTAAAGCCCGAAACAGCACTTGCAAAAAAGGGAAACCTTAAAATTGGAACTAAAGGAGGCATTTGGGTGAACGAGTACTTGCAAACGAGTTGCCAGGATATATATGCCGTGGGGGATGCTATTGAATTTCCACATCCCATTACGGGTGAACCTTGGCTTTGTAACCTTGCCGGACCTGCAAACCGCCAAGCTCGATTAGTAGCTGATAATATGGCACTTGGTAATGTACAAAAGTACGAGGGCGCAATTGGCACAGCTATAGCCAAAGTTTTTGGCAAGGTAGCTGCCACAACAGGGCTTTCGGAGGACTTACTAAAAGCTTCGGGTATTGAGTATTGTACATCCATTACCCACTCGGCTTCGCATGCGGGGTACTACCCTGGCGGTAATATGCTTAGTATAAAACTAAACTTTTGCCCCCAAACGGGTAAACTCCTAGGAGCACAATGTGGTGGAGGGGACGGAACCGATAACCGTATTGATGAGCTTGCTTTATTTATTAAACTTGGAGCTACAGTAGAGCAATTAACACAACTCGAACATGCTTACGCACCACCATTTTCATCGGCTAAGGATCCTGTAGCTATGGCTGGTTATGTTGCCCTGAATATTGTTAACGGTTTTGTAAAGCACACCTTATGGAGTGATTTGGAGTACGAAAAGCCGTTTGTGCTTGATGTACGAACAAATGACGAGTTTGAACATGGGGCATACCCTGGCGCAGTAAATATTCCTCTTGACGAGCTTCGCTCTCGCATTAGTGAACTCCCCAATGATAAACCAATTGCAATACATTGTGCTGTAGGGATGCGTGGCTACTTGGCAACACGTATACTTATGGGCAATGGATTTAATAATGTATACAATGTTTCAGGGGGGTACCGCACTTATAGTGCACTGCAAAAAGGGAAAACCGAGTAAGTATTTTGTTGAAAACTTTGTACAACACCTCATATCTCATATATGGAGTTGTGTTATACTAAACCTTCAACAAACATAAGCTAATACATTAACTATTATGCCACTCACTAATATTGTTCGCTTTGTTAGTGGTATCGATACAGGCATTGGTAAAAGTTATGCCACAGCATACTACGCAAAGTATTTAAAACAAAAAGGGCTTAATGTAATTACCCAAAAACCCGTACAAACAGGTTGTGTAAATTCAAGTGAAGATCTTGCCCTCCACGATGCTTTTTTAGCAAACTCCAATACAATGGATGGTAAAGCATTGCAATATAGGTGTAGCTATCTTTTTTCCTACCCAGCTTCGCCTCACCTAGCGGCACGGATGGAAAACCAAACAATAGAACCAAGTAGGATAATCAACGATACCCGAACTCTTGTACAACTTGGTTATAATGCCATCCTTATGGAAGGTGCGGGTGGGCTTATGGTTCCCCTTAACGACGACCTGCTAACCATCGATTTTATAGCTAAAAATGAGTTTCCATTGGTATTTGTAACATCAGGAAAATTGGGGAGCATAAATCATACTTTGCTTAGTTTGGAAGCGATTGAGCAGCGTAGCATTCCCCTTGAAGCTGTTATTTATAACAACTATCCTGGTGATACACCCGAAATAGAAGCAGAAACAAAGCGATACATTAAAGCCTATTTAGAACAGCATCATCCAAATTGTACATGGCTCGAACTACCTATACTCGAACCTCCTATATAGCTCCTTTTCCATAGTAGCCAAATCGAGAAAAAAATCCCACCTACTTTACTTAAACATAAGCAGGTGGGATTGGTATTTTAAGATAGTAAGCCCTATTTCATAGGACTCTCGATAAGTAAAAACAAATAACCCTTAAGCCTTCACAGGTATTTGCTTAAGAACCTCGAGCAAGTGACGCCAAAACATATCTACTGTTTTTATTTCGAGACGTTCCTGAGGGGAGTGTACATCTCGAAGAGTAGGACCAAACGATACCATATCCAAATGTGGATACTTTTCGAGGAATAAACCACACTCAAGCCCTGCATGGATAGCTTTTACGGCAGGCTCCTTACCAAATAACTTCTTATAAGCTTCAACTGTAGCTTTTAGGATAGGCGAATCGTTGTTAGGAGCCCAGCCTGGGTAACCATCAGATGCGCTAACATGCCCACCAAACAATGCAAGCATATCGTATATTACATCGCAGATTAATTGTTTTTGGCTTTCTACAGAACTACGTTGACTTGTTTCTACCGAAATAGTGTTACCTGGTTTCATTTTTACGGCAGCTAAGTTTGTACTGGTTTCAACAAGGCCTTCAATTTCGTGGCTCATACCTATTACTCCGTTAGGCAAAAGGAACAAGCATTGCACAAGCTTACCTGCGGTAGATTGGTCAATTACCTCTTTGGGAGTTTGTGCACTCCCTACCACAATACTAACACCCGAGTCGGTTTTATGAAGTTCCCGTTCCACATCACTTGCTAAAGTATTTACAAGAGCCGAAAGTTCTTCTTTTCGACCAGCTTCAACACCGATTACTGCACGTGCCTCACGTGGTATAGCGTTGTGCAGGTTCCCCCCTTCGATAGAAGCTAAGCGGAATTCCATTGCCTTACCAACCTGATGTAAAATGCGTGCCAAAAGTTTATTAGCATTACCTAAACCAGCATGTATATCGCCTCCCGAGTGTCCTCCTTTTAAGCCCGAAACTACGATTTCGAAATATGAAAGTTTTGTTGGTGCAGCTTCAGCCTCGTATGAAAAAGCAGCTACCGTATTCATGCCACCAGCGCAACCAATAAACATTTCACCTTCGTCCTCGCTATCGAGATTAATAAGAATATCACCTTTTACAAACCCTGGCTCAATTTCCATAGCGCCAGTCATACCCGTTTCCTCGTCTACGGTAAAAAGGCATTCCAAAGGACCATGTTCAATAGTATCATCATCGAGAACAGCAAGAGCAGCTGCAACGCCAATGCCATCATCGGCTCCAAGTGTTGTGCCATCAGCACGTAGCCACTCACCATCAACAATAGTTGTTATAGGGTCATTATCAAAATCGTGTTGTTTATCGCTATTCTTTTCACAAACCATATCTACATGGCTTTGAAGAATTACAGGAGTTCGATTTTCAAAGCCTGGTGCTGCCTTCTTTCGAATAACAATGTTACCTGGTTTGTCTATTTCATACTCCAAATTACGTGCTTCGGCAAACTCCTTTAAGTACTGAACAATTCTTTCTTCTTTCTTACTAGGACGAGGAATTTTTGTTATCTCGTCAAAGAAGCGAAATAATGCTTCGGGTTTTAAGTCGGTAATTTTCATATTCTATGGTTAATTACTAAATGATCAATTCCTGCATTTTTAGTACATTTATGTACCTTTGTGCTAAGTGCAAATGTAATGCTTTTATGGAAAACCTAGTATTGATTTCGATTATAGTAGTTGGCATAGCTGTAATACTACTTGCTATAGGATTAATTATTGGGAAACGGGAACAGTTCCCCTCGGGGCACATACACGATAGTAAGCCATTAGCTGAAAAAGGGATAAACTGTGCACAGGAACAAATGGAGGAGTACTTTAACCGAAAAAATTTACACGAGCGACTAACCAAGAATTCAGAACAATCATAAAAATAAAGCGATTACAATTACTATAACAAAGCTTTTAGGTCGAACACTTATAACAACCCAATTATATGAACAAAAAAAGGATTCTACTACTCGTTGCGTTAATCGTATCAAGCCTAATTGTAGCTTGCAATAACAGTAAAAATACCACTACCCCACCACAACAAGACTCAAACACAGCACAAAAGCACACTGCTACAAGCAATGTAAATGGTTTAAAAATAGCTTTTGTTCGTATGGATTCAGTACTAAACAACTACCAGGGCTACAAGGAGATGGCAAATGAACTCGAGAAAAAAGCAAAAGCTAACCAAGCTATTCTTGCAGGTAGGGAACAAGCCATACAACAAGAAATGGTTGCTTTTCAGAAAAAACTACAAAGCGGTGGATTTGTAAACGAACTTGCAGCACAACAAGAGTACCAAAGAATCGAGAAAAAAGGGCAAGAAGCGCAACAACAAGCTGCACGAATAACCGAACAATTCGTAAAACTACAACAACAATACAACGATTCACTAAACAATGTAGTAAGCCACGAAATAGAAGTATTCAATAAAGAACGTGATTTCGACCTTATTATTAATACTACACAAATGAGTACTGTACTATACGGTAAACCCCAATACGATATAACAACTGATGTTATAGAGTGGCTTAACGCATCATACAAAAAATAGATCGCCACAACATATGAACATGTGTAACTAACAAACCACTAAACAACGATTGCCTATGCTACTACTTTACAGAATACAAAACCAAAGTGCGCCTAAGCAGGATAGCTTGTACACCGAACAAGCGATAGTGCTTATGAACCTTCCGAAGGACACGATTCTTAATAGAAGCGATGGAATTGATGTTACACTAGAAGAATTTGAAAACAACTCTGCTCAGAGCCAGAAAAAAAGACTATATCAAATTGCAAATAATAGCTCCATTTTAGGAAGTTATACCTACGAACAACTCATACAAGACCCCAAGTTACTCGATGGCGTAAGTTATGTATGGACTGCTGGATACGACAATTGGTTAACACCTACCGACCTTTACGAAATTGCAAACCTTAAAACAAATACTCCTACTTCAACTCCCCCACCTTTTACGAGCCAACCAAATAAAGGGATGATACCACCTCCATTCCCCATATTTGGCAAAGCTCCACAGTTCAAGGTTTCAAAAATGAAACGAAAATCATTATGGGAGTTATTTATAGGATGCTTAAAAAAATACGCTACGTTTATGGGCAGAGCTTCGCGAACAGAGTATTGGTCATTCGTACTATTCACCGCAGTTTTACAAATTGTTCTAGCCTGGATTTCGACAGGTTCTCTACTCGGTTTGAAAAATCTATTTTGGTCGAACTCTATATTTCGCGATCTAATGAGTTCAATTACCGACATTTCTATTGCATTCCCCTACTTTTACGACTGGACTATTCTTTCGAGTTCTTCGATAAATGGCATAGTAGGCCTGGCTATGTTCCTTCCCTTCTTAGCAGTAACATCACGCAGGCTACACGATACTAATAGATCGGCTTGGTGGCTACTTATATTTCTTGTACCAGTAGCAGGAAATATTGTTATCCTAGTATTCATGTTACTTGCAGGTGACCCCAACGCTAATAAATACGGTGAAATACCCAACGACTATGCTGAAGTAACTATTGATTAAAGAAAGTACCAAGCGAAATATCCCCTACATACCGATTAGTTGCCACACCATACTAAATCAACAAAAGAAAAAAATTGTAGGACAATACGCAGAATACATTAATACAGAATAAAATAACAACCATACACCTACAAAGTAAAAGGAAGTGTGCGATAAAAAAATAGAGGAACATGTTGGATTATTAGAAAGATTGTATTACCTTTGCACTCGCAAGCTTCGGAAAGCTACATTACTGAAAAGAAATGGTAGTACGAGGCTGGGGCAACTCCACCGAGTTCAACCCTCCTAGCAAATAGGGGTGAGTCCTAGACGACCAGCTCCCTGTGAATCCCCCAGGGCTTGACCGCAGCAAGGGTAGCGGGTTGTAGCGGTGCGATGTAGGTTGCTCACCCACCCTTCGCCTCTTTAGCTCAGTTGGCCAGAGCACGTGATTTGTAATCTCGGGGTCGTTG
>JASBZJ010000024.1 GCA_029983495.1 Porphyromonas sp. | reverse complement strand
CGAAGCAAAAAATTGGGGGTGAAACAAAACAAGAGTTTTGACATACCGCCCTACACGTCATTATTTTGTTCAGGTTCATTTTTATTTTTATCCTGATGAAAAGATCAAAACTTCGGAGCATTTGTTTTGGGTTTTGCTTGCCCGAAATAAATCCCCCTGAGCTTCATTTTTTGAGGCTCATGGGAGGGGAAGATAGTTGGCATATACTTTTTCTAAATCCCAACAAATTTACTTTACTCTAGTTCCTTATCAGAAGGGCTGAACACTTACTCCTTATTTTTCAAAGGTCTCCTTATGTCATCGGCATTAATACGTTCGAACGAATACAACAAACGAGTTCCGATAACATCGGAATGCTTATTTAACAATAAGATTACTATCTTTGTCTTACGAAATAACATTTGGTGTTATAGTAAAAAACAAACAACAATTAAAGCATGTCTATTATGAAAAAACAGCGTTTCTTCCTTCGGGGGCTATACTACCTTATTTCCCTATGCCTGACTGCTTCCTTTGCAATGGCGCAAGCTAGGCCTGCGATAAAAGTTAATACACAAAAACAAGTTGGTTCAAAACAAGCAATTTCAGTTAAGACAATTGATGGGTTTTACAAAATTGATTGGGGGGATGGAAACCTAATTAGCTATACAAATCTTATTACAACTGGTGTTGTTCGGGGTAATTATATTGCTGTTTTTGGTGACGTTATCCAAATAGCATTAACGCAAGCACAAGTCGACTTCATCCAGGAACTCAATGCGCCAAATATAAAGGTTCTAAACTTGAGCGATAATTTGCTATCTGAACTGAAACTTCCTTCACTCAAATTTCTAACAAGTATTTCTGTTCAGAATAACCAGTTAAATGAATTTCCACAAGTAGCACTCCCTGCTCTTACAACCTTAAACCTAAAGCATAACAAACTAACAGGTTTTAATCCTAATGATTTACCAAAACTCAAAACGCTTATTTTGTCAGAAAATCCACTTGATAAGGTTGATGTATCACGTTGCCCAAATATTAAGTCGTTGCGAATTGAAAAGTGTAGCCTATCAGACTTATCATTTTCAGCAATTAGTTTGGAGGAACTGTATGTAAATGATAATCCAAGCTTAAAAACAATAACAACACCGCTTAAAAACCTTCTCAAGGTAAAACGAATTCGCTTAAACAACAATGGTATAACATCACTTACATTATCGGATAGTCCAAACCTTACTGATTTAGAAATAAGAAATAACAAGCTAGAGCAATTGAATATAGAGCGACTTCCGAAGCTTAAACTTCTTTACTTACAAAACAATATGTTGTCTGTTGAAGCTTTGGATAATATCATTAAGTCTCTTCCAAACAATCAAGGTAAGCTTTCCATTTCGGGTAATCCTAATCCACGGGGAGCAAATTTAGCACTTGCTAGGGAAAAGGGTTGGGTGTTAGATGTTACGCCACAAGCGAACAGCGAGCAGGTAGCATTATCCTTTCCTAAGGGTTTATCTAGTAGTGTAAGTGTTTCGACCCTTAGTGGTAAGGTTGAACTTGTTGAAGAAGATGGTAAAAAAACAATCGTAGAGGTTGGTACTTCGCTCACCAATCCCAAAATTGTACAAATTCCTCATGGTGGAAAAATTACCTTACAGGGTGAAATTCTTTTCCTCGATGCCAGTAACCATCAAGTATCGTCCATTGATTTATCACAAGCAACATCGATACAGTTGCTGAACTGCTCGCAAAATGCTATCGGCACCCTCAATGTTTCGGCATGTAAAAACTTACTTTTCCTTTATGCTAACGAATGTAATTTGACGAAAATCGAGGGATTGGCTCACACAAAGCAACTCAAGGAATTATTTGTAATGAATAACCAGCTTACAAGTTTGGATCTATCGCAATGCAATAACCTTACGGCTTTAAATATCGATCGAAATAGTATTAGCCATATACGGCTCGATAACCTCACAGCACTTTCGGCGTTATCGTGTAAAAAGAACAAAGGACTTAAAGAACTCGAACTAAAAAACCACTCCAAATTGGTAGCACTTTCGTGTGAACAGAATGAAATATCGAAGCTCGATTTTACAGGTACCCCGAATATCGAAACTCTGTATTGTGGCGACAACAAACTAAATGAACTAAATGTTGCGACGTTACGCAGTTTAAAAGAGCTCAACTGCAAGTTGAATCAATTAAAACAGCTCGATTTAAGTAACAATATTAAGTTAGCAGAGCTATATTGTTTCGACAACGAGCTTACGGAACTCGATTTATCGGCTCAGCACGAGCTTAATACGCTCAGTTGCGGAGCCAATAAGCTTACAAAGCTAATTCTCCCTAAAAACAATAAAATAACTTCGCTATCAGTATCGTTCAATAAGCTACAAACACTTGCGCTCGAGGAGTGTAATATGTTGCAACAGGCAGCACTGGATCATAATGCGTTTACCGAATTACAATTAGCCTCGCAACAGGCTTCGTTATTGATTGTACATAATAACAAAATTACTGCCGAGGGTTGCAATAAGCTTATTGCTTCGTTACCGAATCGTAGCGCTACTACCGATAAAGGGGTAATAGTATTTTACAATAAGGCCGAGTTTGGAGCCGACCCCGAAGAAAATATTCTTTCGGAAGGCGCACAGCAACAAGCAACCGAAAAAGGCTGGCAACTTTTCGATGGCGAAACCCCTTTAAGTGCTAAGGTTATTGATTCCTTGGCAAGTGTTATGATTTACCCAACTGTAACCGCATGGCAGTTAAACATACAAGGCGAAGTGCTATTTTACTATGTAATAAATATTCGAGGCGAAAAGCTAATACAAGGAACGGGTAATGTTGTAAATGTTTCAGCTTTGCCCGAGGGAACTTATTGGATAACCTTGTACACCTCAAGCACAAGTAAAAAAACAATTCCTTTCCAAATAACACGCTAAGCCAAGGAATACACATTTCCTATAGGAAACCTTTCTCTGGATGGTGTTGCACCATTCGGGGAAGGGTTTTTTCTGTTCTCCAATTGTTTTATTTGTTCAGTTATGCCCATCATGCAAATATATTACAGGGGCAAGTAACCCATAATTATGGGTGTTAATACAATTATTATATTACCTTTGGTTTGCAACCAGGTGCTTACCCCCGCAATCAATTTCTTGATGAGCCAGGGTAAAAACATCACGGTTATTTATTTCACATAATCATTGCAACTTTTATTTGGTATGGAAAAACATTACGCATTCAAACAGGAACAACTACCCTTAAAGCGCCATGTGCTATTTACATTGGTTGCTATAATGTTTGGGGTTTGTAACCAACAGCTTTTAGCTCAAGGTAAAAACAATCAACAAATATTACTTTCGTTCGGGCTGAAGCCTGGCGAAACAGTAATGCTAACACTCAAAGGGAATGGAGCTATTAAATCGCAGGGGTTGCAGGAGCCATTGCAATTTGGTATTAATACAGAGTATACTTTAACGAGTAGTGAAGTTGTTTTAATCGGAAATATTACTTCGTTACGGTGCCAAAAGTTGCCTCTAAAAGGTATCAACTTAACAAAGGCTTCATCGTTAGAGGAACTAAACCTTTCAAATACTGGGTTAACGCAACTCGACTTAAAAACAAATACGCAATTAAAATCGCTAAACCTGCAATCTAATAGCCTTAAGAGTATTGATTTAAGCAACAACACAAATCTCGAAGTTTTATACCTTTCGCACAATAAATTATCAACCCTCAGCCTTAAAAGCAATAATAAACTTAAGGAGTTCGATTGTAGCTTTAACCCACTAGCAACAATGGATCTATCGCCCTTGAAAAAGCTCGAAAGTGCCGATTTACAAAATTGTGCATTAAAAGAATTAGCATTAGGTACCTTACCTGAATTGTACTTACTGTACTGCAATCACAACAAAATTGAAAAACTGGACTTTACAGGTTGCGAGAATATTGAAGAGGTTTCGGTTTATTCCAATAATATTTCGGCTCGTGCTATGGCAAAACTTCTTTCGTCGCTTCCCGACGCTGACCCTGTTGTTCATGGCTCTATACTTGTAATTGATACAAACAACCGTAACGAACAAAACCATTGCTGGAAAGAAGATGTATTGCTGGCAAACAAAAAGAATTGGATAGTAAAAGATAATAAAGGAGGCAATGAAGTGCCTTACGAAGGGGAAAACAAAGTAACCCAACCTTCGACAATAAAACTTGCTACAAACAAGGCAATAGGTGATGTTATAACGCTCGAAATAGTAGCAAAAGGAAACGTTACTTTACTAGGTATTGATGGCGAGTTTGCAAACAATGCCACTAAGGAATACACCATTACCGACCCCAAAAACATTACTATTACGGGCGATGTAACAAGCTTAAATTGCTCGGGCAACGAATTAACCGAACTCGGTTTGAACAATACCGAATTACTTTCGGTACTTGATTGCTCAAATAATAAACTTCAGCAACTTAATCTGTCACAAGCTCCAGCACTCGAAATATTGCTATGCTCGAATAATAAGTTAAGCGCACTCGAAACAAATTATACCCCCAACCTTTCAAAGTTATGGTGTAGCAACAACCCTTTACTTAACGAACTTAACCTAGCGGAAAATACAAAACTAATTAGCTTGTGGTGTTATAATTGCAACCTTAAAACGCTGAACATAAAACCGAATACTAACCTTACGGGGTTAGATTGTAGAAACAATAAACTAACCGAATTAATACTTCCCCAAAGCGAAACGCTAACGCGAATACTTTGCAATAATAACAAGTTAGAATCATTATTACTAAAAGGCTTGCCCAATTTAGATGAACTAAACTGTGGCTTTAACGCACTTACCGAGCTAGAAGTATTGCAGAACCCTTACTTAGCTTCGCTAAGCTGTAACAACAACAAACTTTTGCATTTAGACGTTTCGAAAAACACTGAACTGAAGGAGCTCTATTGCCAGTTTAACCACCTAACACAACTAAACCTGCAACCAAATAAAAAAATTGAGGTGATATGGTGTTTTAACAACAACATTACGGGTAAGCCTATGACGGATTTTGTATTATCGCTGAAAACCATACGGGCAGGCGATTATAGCCAACTAATGTTAGTAAACACCCCATCAACAACGGAACAGAATGTCGCTACAGTTGACGATGTAAATACACTAAAATCGAAAGGATGGAAACCTTTAGATTTTAGCGATGGTGCCAATAACAAAGAGGGAATGCCATACGATGGTGTACCCACCGCAAGCGATAAAGTACTCAGCGGTGTTGAGTATTCTTGTATGTTCGATTCATCAAAATCAACCCTATTACTATGCGATGCCCCCTATAGCTCCGTACAACTTTATTCTCTTTCGGGCAATATTGTAGCAACGGCACAATGTAATGCATGGGGTAAAGCCTATATTACTTTAAACCAATTTGTAGCACAAAGCACTTATATCGTAACAACCTCAAGTGGCAAGTGTTATAAAGTTCAGGTGAACCGTTAAGAGTAGTAATATTATCTCGTGCGTATGAATCAGTTTCGTATTTCTTTATTGTTGTTCTTCATACTAGTTGTTAACCAGCTTACCAATAGCCAGGTAATAACTATAACAACAAAGCTACAACCACAGCAAAAAATTGAGCTTCGCATAGTACCCGTTAATAGCGAAGTAGTTATTAATGGTGTTAAGGAGCCCTATGTGGCAAGCAACTTAAAAACAACATATACGTTAACAAGCCCAAAGGTTACTATTACGGGCAGGCTAAAAGCATTCCAAGCTTCAGGATGCAGCTTAACGGATATCGAAATAACGAACCAAGAGGCTTTGGAGGAATTAGATGTTTCGTTGAATAACCTGACCTTGCTTACACTCCCAGCATTACCAAGTCTTACAAAACTTTCGGTTTATGCTAACCAGCTAAGCAACATAAACGTTAAGCATTTAAATGCACTAACCAACTTAAAGTGTACGAATAATAAGCTTACAGAACTCGATGTATCGGGTAATCATAATCTTATTGAGCTTACTTGTTCGCAAAATCAAATAGAGGAACTAAACTTAGCTCAGTGCAAAGAACTCGAAATACTTAAATGCTACAACAACCGTATTACTACCCTTAACTTAGCAAACAATGTAAAGCTTAAAAATCTTTGGTGCTCGGGTAATAAGTTACGTTCGCTTGGCGTAAGTTCTCTAACCTCATTACGTGCTTTATGGTGCTATGGTAATAACCTTTCGGGGCTAATTCTTCCAAACTCGCCTTTTCTTCAGTGGCTCGATTGCTCAAATAACAAATTAAGCCAGTTACAACTTTACGAATTCCCCAAATTGTATCGCTTATTGGTATATAGCAATGCTATAAGCGAGGAGCAAATGCCGAAAATAATTGCAAGCCTTACCCCCAATGAACAAAGCCAACCCAAGGTGTTTTTCGTTGTTGATACCCAAGCAGAAAGCGAGTTAAATCAATGCTCATCTAAACAGGTATCAATGGCAAAACAAAAGGGATGGAGTGTACTGGACTTTAAAGGTGGGGCTAATAATAGTATGGGTGTACCCTACGAGGGGAAGGATTCCAACTCTTGTAATAATATTTCGTATAGCTTCTATGTTGAACAAGTTGGTGCAATTGTCGTTTACGATAGCCCCAATGCGTTAATTCAACTTTATAACATGCGTGGTGAGCTGTTGCTCGAAAGTGTGTGTAACGAAAATGGTATTGCATACATCGATGCAGACTATATTCCCAACGGAAACTACGTACTTGTTACGTCGTCGCATAAGTGTTATAAAATAGCACGTTAAAACAACTCGGTTTATAAGGGTATAACACTGTAATTATACCACTCAAGCAGAACAATTAATAACTCATAATCAATGAAAAACCTTTTACCACTTTTGCTTCTATTACTATCTGTAGCAACAGGCGTAAGTGCTCAAAACATAAAAAATGGGAAACTAATCTCATGGCCCGATGCTAAAGGAAGTATTGTTATCCCCAATGGGGTTACCGAAATTGCGGAAAACTGCTTCTATACCCCAGGAGAAGACGACCCTGACGGATGGGGTGCAAGTGACCCTATTTCGAACCTCGATATTACATCGGTTGACCTCAATATGGTAACACATGTAGGAAAAAATGCTTTTAAGGGATGCATCAACATTAAAAGTACCATTGCAAACCAACTTAAAAGTATCGATTCTGAAGCCTTTTCCGACTGTAGTGGACTTGAAGAAATAAACCTTCCTAACGTAGAAAACATCGGGGAACGTGCTTTTGCAAATTGCGAAAAGCTTACTACGGTTTACCTTGGCGAAAAACTCCATTCGCTTGTTGGTAACCCTTTTCAAAACTGTACGCAACTTGCTTCGTTATCGGTAAGTAGTAAAAATAGCTCTTTTGTAACTGTACAAAATGCACTTATTGAAAAACAAGCCGGTGTGTTGCGCAGTATTGCTGGTGCTATAACAAAACTTGAACTAGCGAATAATTGTAAATCAGTAGGGGTAAATGCGTTCTTCGGTTGCCCCTTACTCGAGGAGGTAAATCTTCCTTATGTGCAACATGTAGCTCAGAACTTTATAAACTGCCCCAAATTGCGTATAATTACTTTGCCTCGTGCTGAAATTTTCGAAGCTAGTTACCTCTCCTTCAACGGAGCTAGCAACATAGCCATTGTTGATGTTCACCTTGCTAGTACAATTCAAGGCCTCGAAAGTATTCTCCCCAATCGTAGTAATATCACAATATATGTTGCAACGGCTCAAATAAAAGCGCAACTCGAAACAAAGCTTACTCGATGCAAAATAATTGTGGGTGAACCCAGCAAACCCAGCGAAACGGTTACTGTAAACTTTTCGGCCAACGAAGGTGGTAAAATGGAAGCATGGACTACCGGAGGTGTGAATATCGAATCGGGCACCAAACTTACTAAGAGTAGTATGGTTGCCTTTAAGGCAATTCCCATTTATAAACATCGAATTAAAAACTGGGTAGTAAATGGCAAAGAAGTTACGGAAGGAATTAGTAACGAGGGAACAAATGGTCAGGTATATCGCATTGACCATCTTCAAACAAATACCGAGGTAAAAGTAACCTTTGAGCAAGAAGCCGATGGGTATACTATATTTTTCAAAAGCAAGGACGAAGCCATGGGGCAACTTACCTGCCAAATTATTGGGGGAAAGGCTATTAAATCTGGTGATATTGTACCCACGAATGCACAACTTTTATTTACGGCTACACCAAAGGTTGGTTACCGTATAACCGATTGGCTTAAGGACGTGGAAAATGGTGCAATAACATTTAAACCTATTGAAGGACAAAATGGAAAAAGTACCTACCAATGCAAAGCCGAAGATGGACTCGATATTCGGGTAGATTTCGATAGAATTGCCGGTAACTACATTGTAAAATTTTCCTCGCTAAATACCAAGGCAGGCGAACTTACGGCAAAAGTCGATAACAAAACTATTACTTCCGGCGAAAGCATCCCTGCAGGTAAAAAAGTTTTGTTTACTGCACACCCTAAACAAGGGTATGTTGTTGACGAATGGTTACTTAATAACGAAACCCTTGTTGGGATAAAAACACTCACATACACTATTGAAAGCTTAAATAGTGATGTTGAAGTTAATGTTGTTTGTAGCGAAAAAAAAGAACCTATACCCAACGATGCAGTAATCGAAAACGGTGTACTGAAAAAATGGACTCCCGAAGGGGAAGCAATTATACCCAATTCTGTTACAAGCATAGCTCCTCGTGCCTTCGAAGGAGCCAATAATCTTACAAAACTAACCCTTAATTCATTGGTAAATACCATTGGCGAACTTCCCTTTCTTTACTGTACAAAGCTTACCGAAATTGTTGTTCCTGCAGATAATAAATCCTTCAGCTCGGTAGATGGGGTACTCTACAACAAATCACAAACCGAGCTTATTGCATACCCTTCGGGAAGCAAAAAGCCTCAGTACACATTACTCGCTACAACAAATACCATAAAACCCGGAGCATTTATGGCCGCTCCATTCCTTCAAAAAGTTAATGTTCCCGAGGGAAATAATAGTTTCAAAGTGAAAAACAATCAGCTTTACAATGGTAATGGCACCACCTTACTATTTTTACCTATTACGGGCGATAAAAACTTGCTCAACGAGGTTACTATACCCGAAGGGGTAACAACCATTGGACGATTAGCTATATGTTTTAACCCAACACTAAAAAAACTTATTCTTCCATCAAGCCTTAAAACATTAGCCCCACTTTCGGTAATGTACAATAGTGCCCTTGAGGAGTTCGTGTGGGAAAAAGAAACTATTCCAAGCCTTTGTTCTGTTGCTGATTCGGCATTCTATTACTGCCGAAACTTAAAAACCATCCCTTATATGCCCCAATGCAAAAGCTTTGGTAAAGCAAGTTTTGGAGTAAATAGCATGTTGAGTAAAGTAACTATAGCTGCAGGTTGTAATATCACCAATAATACTTTTTGGGGGTGCGAGGCTATACGCGAAGTTAAAGTGTATAGTGCTACCCCTCAAGTAATTACCAACGATACATTTGCTAGTATTGTTTCGCCTGAAGAGGCTACTTTAATAGTTCCTAAAGGAAGCGAAGTGCAATACAAAAATGCAATTGGATGGAATATTTTTGGTCACATTGTCACATTCGACCCCTTAAATACAAATCCACTAAATATAAAGGGAATAATAGTATCCGTTAACTGCAATAACGAAGTAAGTATAAGCAACGTACCCGCAAACTCAACAATTAGGGTTTATGCGGTTAATGGCGATTTACTATTTACTACTACTAGTAACGAAAATGGCGAAGCCACGTTCCGAGCTGGTGTAATAAAGCACGGTATAATCCTTATTAAAGTAGATAACAACGTAACAAAAGTAGTTATTTAACGAGCCTTGATATAGGTTTCATTTAATCTTCTTTTTATCCATTAAGGGGGGGGGATGTCAAAATTCTTGTTTTGGTATCCCCTCCCCCCCCCCGTAAATGCCACACATTTGTTTGTTAATGTGTGATATATGTTATTATTATACGATGTAGGGGTGGATCTGTGTGTCCGCCCCGAAGATGTAACATATAAAAATGAGCGATTCTGCCTGAAAATACAATCTTATTTACAACACATGCGGGCGGACACGCAGGTCCGCCCCTACATGCCACTGAAATATACTGTCATTGCGGGCAGACACTTGGGGTTTGCCTCTACATATCATTATTTTCTTCAGGTTCCATTTTTATTTTCATCCTGATGAAAAGATCAAAACTTCGGAGTATTTGTTTGAGTTCATTTGATCATTTCTCGTTTTGTTGTTGATTAAAATGAAAAATCGTCAGGTAAACTCAATTACACGTTCTGTTCGTTTAGGGTTTTACTCGTCCAAAAAAATTCCCCAAAGCTTCATTTTTGAGGCTCTGGGGGAAGAAGAGGGGTACTCCTTATTTTTCAAAGTGCCGTGCAAAGGTCACAAAGAGGGATAAAGACAAGAAAAAAAGGAGCCTAATTAAAATAGGATCCTTTTTTAGTGTGGAGGATAATAGCTCTGTAAAATGCTTACAGAACAACTTTATATGCCGTGGTATTTGAGGTGATAATTGCCACTCCTCGCAAAGAACTATCGAGGGGGAAAGTATTTTCGCCTGGGGTTGCTATACCTTTTAACAGGGTCGTTCCATCGATGGAATACAGTGTAAATGCTACGGTATTTGTTGTAGTATTAATAAGCTTAATGGAATTTGCAAGTCGTGAAAACTTTAGTTCCATAGATGCAGGCATAAGTATGCTTAATGCATTGGGGTCTACAACTATATTTGTAAACTTGCTCCACGTTTCATTATCCATAAAACTCTTCTTTACCTCATCTGATTTTACAATAACCTTGGTTTTTTCGAAGTGAGTACTCGTAAAAGTTTGTTCACCAAGTTCGGGGGCTTCGTTAACCAAACATTCTATTTTTTCAAGTTTATTGCAACCTAAGAAGGCATAGTCGCCTATGGATTTAAGTGTTTCTGGTAAGCGAATGCTATTTATTAATCCACAATTAGTAAAGGCTTGTGTACCCAATTCGGTAATACCACCCTTAAAGGTTACATTTTCCAAAGCAGCACAGTTGTTAAAACAGAAATCGGGTATCGATTCAACCTTTTCGGGTATTACAACTTCTCTGAGTAATGAACATCCATCAAACGAACTTTCGCCAAGTAATTCTACTGTACTGGGTATTTTATATTCCATAAGCGATGTACAAAAGCTAAAAGCATCATCGCCTATCGAGGTTAATGCATCAGCACCTACAATGGTTCGTAGGTTTGGGCAATTATAAAACATATAGCTGGGTATTTTTGCCAATGCGCTAGGTAAGGTAATTTTCGATAGGAAAGGGGCATTCATAAAAATACTACCAGCTGTTAGTAAAGTGCCTTCCTCTTCGGGAGCAGGAACCGAGAGCTTTGCAAGGTTTAGCTCGTAAAGATTGCTTAATGATTTGAATGAATCGGCAGCGTCTTCTTCCGGGCAAACTCCTTCAATAGTTAAAGTACCAACATTACCAACTTGTATGTTTTTTTCTTTAAGGGCATCGTTTAATTTCTTTTTGGCAGTAAGGGTTATTGTAACGTCTAAAAGGGGAGTGATGGTTGTAAAACGCTTCCATATATCGTGGTTAGCATAACTCTGCTTTGATGTTGATGGTATTGTTAACGAGCAGGTTGAGGAATTTAAGGATTCCAAACCTAAAGCATCCTCGGCTTTTTCAAAAGTTGGTGGTGTAGTAGCACTTAAAACAAGTTGTGTTACGGGGCTATTACCAAATAGCTTCTCGCCGAGTATAGGTTTTGCTTCATTGTTGTAGGCTAGGAAAACCTTGGTTAGCTTTTTACAATTGGCAAAAGCGGCATAGCCAACCTTTTGAGCTTGGTATGGAATGAGAATTTGTTCGATCGCCGTACCCGCAAAGGCTCCCCCCATAATTGTTTCAAGGGCTCCTGGTAAATTAATTTCTTCTAAGGATTCGCACCCTTGGAAAGCCTGCCCACCAATTAATTTTACGGCACCAGGTATGGTAACACGTTCTAAAGCTTTGCAGTTATAAAAAGCTTGTTGAGGAATGGCTGATAAGTTAGGTGATTGAAACCTAACCGATTCGAGGCTTGAGCAGTTTTTAAAAGCCCCCTCGCCAAGTACAGTTAACATTGCAGGTAGTTTAAGGCTTTCCAACTTTTCGCAACCAGCAAATGCCCATTTGTCTATTTGGGTAATAAACATGGGTAAATCAACAACTTCTAAAGCAGTACAGTTTTCGAAACTACTAAACTCAATTTTGGTTATGGAGGCTGGTATTGTAATTTCGGTTAAACTTGTGCAACCCTTAAATGCACTTCCACCAAGTTCGTTGAGGTTTTCGGGTAGCGATATGTTTGCTAGGGCTTTACAACCTTCAAATGCACTTCCTTTTATAGCAACTAGGGCATCGGGTAATTCAATGCCCTCAAGGCTTGTGCAATAGCCCAAAGCCATTTCGCCTATTTCGGTTAGCGATTCGCTTAAATTAAGTTCGGCAAGCTTTGATGCATTTTGTAAAGCGCGAACTCCTAATTTAAGTGTTCCTTCGGGTAGCGAAAGCTGTACGAGGTTTTCGGTTAAAGGAGCATTAAATAAGAAGTAATCGGGGAATACGTTTTCTTCAACATTAACGGGTTCGTTATAAGCACCACCTTTATACCCGCCACCCTTAACAATTTTCGTAGCTTTTAGGTCGAGTATTTTTATGGTTGATAACGCTCGCAAGGCTGCAAGGTCATTGCCATTAATCGAACCCGTAATAATAAGTTCGTCGTAAGGGGTTTTAATTTCACTAAGTTTTTCTGATAATTTACCTGGTTTGGTTAATTCTATTGTTACTTGTTGTGCTTTAAGGGGGATAAAGGATGTTCCCAGTACTGCACATAAAACAAACAGGCTTACTAAAGGTAAATTTTGTAGTCGTTGCCTCATAGGTTAAATAGTAATTAGGTTATTGTTCTCTATTGTAAGTGGAGGGGTAGAGCAAATGTTGGTATGGTTCTACCGCCTCTAGCTGTTAATATATGTACGCAAACAAAGTTAAACAATAGTTTGGATATTTTCAACTATATCGAGCCTTTTAAAGAAAGGTTTCCTACGAACCGCACTTCAATAACCACGAGGTCTTACCTATGTACTGTATTACCGTTTGCTTAGTCGGTAAAGGTGGGCATATTTACCGTTCATTGCCATAAGTTCAGCATGTGTTCCTATTTCGGCAATTTCTCCCTCCTCCA
>JASBZJ010000023.1 GCA_029983495.1 Porphyromonas sp. | reverse complement strand
GTTTATACTATCCAAATCAATTGTTTCGAGAACACGGCGATGGAAACAAACAAACCCCGCAGTTGTATCGTGTACGGGAAGCCAAGTAATAAGCCTTACATAAACTGAAGCAAAATAGCTCATTAAAATTCGTCCTAGTGGCCAATCCTTAACCTTTCCGCCTTTAATATAGCGAGAGCCTATAGCCATATCGTAGCCTTCAAAGGCTACACTGCGGTAAAGTCTTGGTAAGGCTGAAATAGGATGGCTAAAATCGCAATCCATTTCGAATATGTAGTTGTAATTGTGAGCAAGCGCCCACTTAAACCCTGCAATGTAGGCTGTAGCTAAGCCTTGTTTTCCTTCTCGCTCGAGAATGAAAATTCGCCCTGGGTGCTGGGGTATAATTGCTTTTATTACACCAGCAGTGCCATCGGGAGAGTTATCATCAACAAAAAGAATGTGGAACTGTTCGGGAAGGACGATAATCTGTTCGATTATTTCGGCAACATTATCTCGTTCATTATAGGTTGGTATTATTACTAATATATCCGACATGGCAAATTGCAATTACTGAAAGGCGTTATAACAGAGTGTATAAACCGCTTGTTGTACTATATTAAAGGTCTTATATTAGTACCGTTTACTTCTGGGGCGTTGTAACTCGGGAAGAAAGGCACGTTTGATGTGGTTTACCTCGTAAGTGTTACTTGTTGGGTCGTATAGAACCGATACTACATCAAATCGAATAGGCATTTTTATATTGAATTGATGTATGTAGGCGTTTGCTGCAATGCAAAGGTTACGTCGCTTAGTGCGAGTTACTGCTTCGATAGGTGGAATAGTACTCGAAATTCGTCGGGTTTTAACCTCTACAATAACTAACCATTGCCCATCGGTAGCAACAATATCAATTTCTTTTTTGTAATGGTACCAATTTTGAGCAAGCACACTATAGCCATGTTTTTGAAGGTACCGAAAAGCTATAATCTCACCATCTTTACCTAAGTCGTTATGCGTAGCCATTTTGGTTAGGTTTATAGGAGCTAATGTGTCGATGTTTTTTTTCTTCGAGTATTTGGTCAATATTAATAAGTATACCAGTTTCTTCTACTTCGCTAAACTCGTGATTTGTTGCTGTACCTAGTTTTATAAGGTCAGGACTAAGCGAAATATAGGCATTAAATAAGGGTGGGATATTTATACCCATTCCTCGGACTTCACGTTTAAGTGCTTGGTAGTCCTTTTTCATATCCATACCCGAAAAAAGAGCTTTATCGTTTTCGCTAATATCTACTTCAAGTGGCTCGATAGGGTTTACTAGTTGATCTTTATCGTAAAAATAAAGATCCATAAAGTGCAAAATAAGATTACGGCAACGGCGGTTATAGTTCGCATACATGGTAACTTTACCAAAAAAGTATTTTATATCGGGGTGAACTACTGTTAAAGCTCCTAGTCCGTCCCAAAGGTTATCTAAGGCATATATCGAAAGAGTTTGAAGAGCGGTAGATTGGAATCCTAGCGAAACAAACGAACGCCCGAGTTCGAGTGTTTTAGGTAGTATTTCCTGTACAAACTTATCGCTATAGCTAAACATATGCGATGTTGCCAATAAACTTGTTCCACGGGAGTCGCTTACCACATCGCTACCATTAATAAATCGGTACCCACCAATTATAGCTTCATGCTTGGGGTTCCAAACAACTAGTTGGTGATACGAGTTTGTACCAAAGTCGAATTCATCAACATCAAAGCTTTTCCCAGTTCCTCCACCTCCTTCACGAAAAGCTTCTTCCCGTAGCCTGCCCACTTCGCGCATTGAGTTTGGGCAATCATCTCCACGAAAAACATAAATTTCGTTATGAAGTTTGTTAGTTAATCTTAGCAGAAGGTTGTCGTTAAGCTCTTCCTTAATGAGCTTTTTGTCAACAGGTGGTATTATCTTTTCCATAGAAAGAGGTATATGGTTATCGGGTTTTTAGCCCAAATTCTTCGGGTAACTGGTAAACTTTTTCGCGTACCACTGTGGTAATTGCCTGTGCATCGAGTTTTGCCCCTTTAAGGTTTTCCCATAACAAGGGTTCACCCACGCACACGACATAATTCGAGCCTTTGGCATTGAACATTTCTCGAGGTAATAGGCTTGTACCTATATTGAACTTTATACCAAGTTTTTTGCGAATAAGTTCGGTATTATAAAAGGAGCGCGAGTTGTAACCATAAAAAAAGATGGGTACAATATTGCGCTCGCTTCGTAAGGCTTGTTTTACAAAGCTATGCTTCCAAGGTAAATCCTGAATTTTTCCGTTTATTATTCTTGAGCAAATACCAGCGGGGAAGCTAATAACGGGGTATGGGGACGAGAGCGCTTCGTTAACACGAAAAACTGAATTGCGACTTTGCCCTTTAAGGGTATTTACTGGAACAAATATATTGCGGAAAGGATGAAGGAAGAGTAACATATCGTTAACTATGTAACGAATATCGCTGTTATAATGAGTGCCTATTACATGGGAAAGGCAAATACCATCAAGCCCTCCGAGGGGGTGATTACTTACAAACATGGCTCGGGGGTCTGTAGGTAATCTATCCTTGCCATACACTTTAATGTGTATACCAAAGTACTCCATAAGAAAATCAATAAAAGCCATACCCTCGATATGACCATATTTACGAAGAACATAGTTTATTTCGTCTTGGTGAATAAGCTTTTCGATAGAGCGAATTACAAAGCGAGGTAACTTTCGTTTAAACTTGTGTTCAATAATATCCCCTATATTAATTTGTTGAGGAGCGTAGTGGGATAATTGCCCTTGTGGATCCAATGGTTGATTTGCTTCGTTCATGGTAATGCTCTCGTTGCGTTCGTCCAATAGCTTATTATAGGAGGTTTTGCCTTGCTTATCACTATACAAAAGTAAGCATTTCGATTTACCTAATTATTGCGAATAGCTAAAAACAACTATTTTTGGGGGCATTGTAATGAAGTGGAGTAGTGTTAAATACGAATGGACACATGTTGTGTTTTGCTTTATAATTTGAACATTGCAAAGCTATTAATTGCTTAATTATGGGTTGCTTCGAAAAACAATTTTAAAAAGTTCAACAATACTACCTACTGCAATAATTCGAAGATTTCTCTTTTCGTTCAACGACGTTGAATTAAAGTTCTCCTTAGGGATAAATATTGCTTTATAACCTAAACGTTCGGCCTCTCGAATACGTGCTTCTATACGAGCAACTGGGCGAATTTCGCCCGATAAACCTACTTCGCCAGTAAAACAAACTTGCGAAGGAACAGTTTTATCTATAGATGAGGAAAGAACCGACACAAGAACGGAGAGATCCATTGCGGGGTCGTTTATTCTTAACCCTCCTGCAATATTTAGGAATACATCTTGGCGAATAAGCTTAAACCCAGCTCGCTTTTCAAGTACAGCAAGTAGCATATCCATTCTACGAATATCAAAGCCAGTTGCACTCCTTTGAGGATTAGGGTAAATAGCACTACTCACTAAGGCTTGCGTTTCAACTAGTAGTGGGCGTATACCTTCTAAGGCAACGGCAATACTTCTTCCACTAAGACCTTCAGCATTTTTCGATACAAAGTGTTCTGAAGGGTTATCAATAACAACTAATCCCGCTCCTTGCATTTCGTATATACCAAGCTCGTTGGTGCTACCAAAGCGATTTTTGTTACACCTTAAAATACGAAAATAGAAGTGTTTATCCCCTTCGAACAATAATACCGTATCAACAGTATGCTCAAGTACTTTCGGTCCTGCTATAGCACCATCTTTTGTGATGTGCCCAATAACTATTACTGACGTGTTGCTTTGTTTAGCATACCTAAGCAAAAGGTTTGCACTCTCGCGGATTTGCGAAGGGCTACCTGGCGAGCTTTCGGAAAGCGTTGTGGCAATGGTTTGGATGGAATCAATTACCAACACCTTGGGTTTTTGCTCGTTGGCTATTGCCAGAATGTTTTCGAGGTTTGTTTCACAAAGGATAAGCAGTTCCCCGTTATGCCCTCCAAGCCTATCGGCACGCATCTTTACTTGTTTTTCACTTTCCTCGGCCGAAACATAAAGTGTGCTAAGGTTAGGCGTTTGTAGCACTGTTTGTAAAATAAGCGTAGATTTACCAATGCCTGGTTCTCCTCCTAATAGAACAAACGACCCCTCAACAAGACCTCCTCCTAAAGTTCGGTTCAACTCCTTATCCGACAGTTGTATTCGCTTTTCGAGTGAGGTATCGATTTCATTTAGGTGTAAGGCTTTTGTATTACTCTTTATGCCTATTATTTGGCTTGTATTTGCCTGTCGTTTGGAACTACTTGCTGTAGCCTCAAATTCTTCTTCGAGGGTATTCCATGCTTTGCATACATTGCATTGCCCTTGCCATTTGGGATAAGTTGCCCCACAAGATTGGCAAACAAAAGCTTTCTTTATTCCGACCGATGCCACAGGTGTATACTATTCTCTAACAAGCGGACATGTTGAACAACGAAGAAGCCCCCCTTGTTTCGATACTTCATAATAAGGAATTGTAAGGACATCGATATTCCAGTTATTATTAAGATGCGAGGCAAGCCTCGTAAACTTTTCTTCCACAATAACCTTTTGTGGAGAAACCGAAAATATATTGGTTGTAAGGTCGAAGGCTTCGTTTGGGGTAATAGCAAAAAGGTTTTCTTTGCCAAAAACTTCTTCAATTATGGTTCGATCCTCTTCATTAGCAAATGCCTCGGGGTAATATATTGCTTTGCCCTTACCTACTGGTTGAAATGCACAATCTAAATGCAAAACGCCCTCTTCGGGGCGGGTATCATGTTTTTTTAGGTGGATAGGAACAATGCGTTTATTGGGGAACTCTTTCCTGAAAAAGCTCAGTGCAGCTTCGTTTGTACGAGCCATCTTGAAGCTATTAAACTCGTTGTTGTTGGTTACACCAATAAAAAGCGTATCGTTGTAGAGCATAATATCGCCACCTTCAGCTTGTGTACCTTCGGGTAAGTGTACTATGGATTCAGGAGCAATACGTGCTAAAATATGTTTGTAGGCGTCTATTTCTTTTTGCCTATCGGCAATCATATTTGCAATAAAAAGCTTTGTATCGATAGTAAAAGCCACATCACGAGCAAAAAGCTGGTTATAGTTTTCAATTAACGAAGGTCGTAGTACTTCCACGCCTTCGTTTTCTAAAGTCGAAACCAGCTTTTCCATTTCTTCAACAATATCCTCTTCTAAAGGGTAATTTCCTTCCTCAACGGCACGGTAGCTTCGTGCATCGTAAGTTTCTTCGAGTGTAGGCGTGCCACCCATTGATTGCGGTAACCCAACAATTACGGTACGAAGTTTGTTTGTTTCGTTGAATACGTGAGGTTTGATGTTGCGAATCATAAAAGTTATAGGTTTGCTGTTATAAAAAAACTCCCGCAAAGGCTCGGTATGAGGGTAGCGGGAGGTGAGTTCTTTATGGTATTGTCATTTCGCAAAAAACACTTTACTTTTTTATATAGCGAAAATACCTTTGGGCTAAAGCACTATAATCGTATTTTGTACGTTTTTATCATCCCCTCATGGTTTACAATACGAACCAAAAGTAAGCTTGGGGCTTGGGGTAATTTATCTTTCGAAATGTACAACCTCCCCAATGAAGGTGATGAAAGGTGGTATACTTCCCTACCAGTAATATCGTATATGCTTACAGCGGCAACTTTTTCTTTTAGATCAATAACCAAATCGTTTACAGTGGTGTAAACGGCAACGTCATCGGCTATTTGAGTCGATAATACTAACTCTGTTACTTTAACGTGCAAGTTAGCCCTATCTACGCCTGCTTTTGCCGTGGAGCCTGTTGCTCCAATTGCCAAAGCTGTTAACACAATAATAGTAATAGTACGCTTAATCATATCTTTACCTAATGTTGCTGGGCTAAAACCTGTCAGCCCAATGCAAATATACTAATTCTTATCGATTTAACTTCTATCCTTTTGTTTCGTAGCTTTGTAATTAAGTGTTTCCCCCAACGCTTAATCTAATAGTACTTGCTTAGGATTGTTTTTTACAAAGCGATGCGAATTGGCAGAATCTACAGGACAAAAAAGGCGTTTTAGTTTGTGTAAAAGGAGTATTAACATTAAATATTTCCTCAAGAAGAGGAATAAGATGTTCTTTTTTAAAAAGCTGTATCTCGGGAGATTCTGCTGTAAATGCTAATTGTAATGATTCGCAATTACGCCCTTTTTTTTGCCAAAGTGATGCATCGTATTCTTCATTATTGTTACTGCTATTAACCTTCTGCATTTCGCGTAGGATATATAATGTAGGCATTATAACTTCGTTTTCGCTCATTTGGGTGTTTTCAACCCAATATAAGCAGTATAGCATTAGTTGTGCGATGGCTTTGTTTGCTACTACAGCTTTTTCTTCTTGATCCTTAATCGAAGGAAAAATTTCAATCCAATCCTTAAAGTACTTTTCATCGTTTCCTGTTTTATAATCTACAAGGCGTATAACTTGTTTATTCTTCTCCTCGTCCCAATACGAATCAATACGGTCAATAATCCCTTTTATCAGAACAGTTTTATTTAGGTTAGGAAGGTTTACTTCGAATTGGACTTTCTGTTCACAAGCAATTATTTTAAGTTGCTTGTAGCAGTCTCTATCATGTAATAGTATTGTTTGAACATATTTAAGAGCCGTGTCGAAGTATATTTTATGTATGCCTTGTAGCTCAACGTTATTATTTGTACTGTTGTGGAATACGTTACTTATGTACATGTCCTTTACTACCTGCTCCGATTGGGCAATAATGTAGTTTATATCGTTATGGTTTAAAACAATACCCAACTTATTGGTTGTGTACAGCTTTTCCATGCTTTGGTGAATTACATTCCCTAAGTCGATGGGGGTTAGTAAGTCGTCCTCAATAAGGTTTTCCTGAATGTTTTCAACTTTATTGAGATAGAAGCGTAATGGGCATATCGAATAGGTGTTGAGGCTACTTGGCGATAGTGTTTTACTCCTTTCGGGTAACAGAAACTCGTTAAGTTTACTAATAACCTGTGCAGTTTTTTCAATAGTTATTTCCTGAGGCGAGTATACTGTACTGGGTAAACTCACAGGGAAGCGATTTAATGGTTGTTGCAATATATATTCTAATTGCATAATAAAACGTGAAGGCTCTACATCATTTACTCCTCCTGTTATAAACCACACTTTTTTTGCTGAAAGAATAAGTCGGTACAAATAGTACGTATCAATAGCCTCTTTATTACGGTAGGTAGGAAGCTTATACCCCAAACGGAGGTTTAGTGGAATAAAGCTATTATCCTGCGAGTATGCTTTAGGTAACTGTTTTTCATTAGCATCGGGAATAATAAGGTTATCGAATTTTAGTAATCGGCTTTCGAGTATTCCCATAACTTGTAGTCCTTCGAGAGGTTCACCTTCGAAGGGAACATTTACGCTATTGGCCAACGAGCTTAACAAAACTATAGTTGTACTTAAGTTTAAATCCGCTTCGATACTTGGTAAAACTGTTTGAAGGGATTGAATAGTAAGCTTATAGTAACTAAGAAATTCAAGGTCGATGTAGTATTTATCTCGGCTATTTTCATCGGATTTTTCAGCTAGATCGGCTATTTCTATTGCTAGCAAATCGATAAAATGTATAAGCTTTATAAGGAGCTCAGAGGGCTTTTGTGGAATATCAACAAGGTCTTTAAGAGGTATAGAAGGTTCTTCGTCATCTTGTAGTTCTAAAAAATCCTTTGGGGTACGGAATGGAATAGAATAAACCCGTTTTTCTTTTAGTTGATCAACCTCGTTTACTGAAAGCAGAAGTTCAGTAAGTGGGTGATGAATAAGCTTATGAAATTGCTCTGACGACACGAACTCTTGTTTATTATCGACCCTAAATGAAAGAACAAAATCGAAGTATAACGATAACCATATTGCAATATTTGTTTGCGACAATGGGTATCCCATAGTAACATTTAAGGGTGCATCGATGGCATTTAGTGACGAAAGTAATGCTGGCAATCCTTTTTCGTCTGGTACAATAATTGCTGTTTGCAGCTGTTGTATAGCTTTACTATCGTATGTTTTTGTTATTCTCTCAATAATTGAGGGTATAATTTTTCGACCTGCTATAAGAGATGAGGCTTCGAGTACATTAAATTGCGGAGCTTCGTTGCTCGAGAAGGTATCGATAGTTATCCCTGGAAACTCCTTTTGATTTTCGTTTATGATTCGAAAAATTTCCGAGAAAAGGGTAGTTTTATTAGGAAAAAGGTTACTGTTGATGTTGAAGTTTTCCCAAACGAAATGAGTTGATAGGTGCTTTATTTGCGGATGAAGAAACGCTTTTAACAACTTGGTTTCGGCTGGTGTTAGTGCGTACAAACCAGCAAAATAAAGGTACTGGCTATTGGGGTAAAGCTCAGTTATTCTTTGCTCGATTACTAGTGGAGTAAGATTTGTTGCTTCGCGAGCAATCATTCCTTCATAGCCAATTCCTTTCTCCTTAAGTATTTGCTTATATAGTGGGTAAATGTTTTTTATTTGACTAAAAAAACTTTCGAATTTACTACGGTAATTACTCTCCTTGGGTAATACCGCTTGTAAAGTGTTTTTTCTTTCGGGTAAGGTAACGTTCCAAAATTCCAATATGGTTGTGCGTTGCTCATCGGTTAAATAATCCAATGATGTTAGTTCGCTTAAGTTGTGTATGTTCGAAAATACTTTATCGGCATCAGCTAAGTAATTGTCGATATCGTTAAAATCGCTCAGAAGTTTTTGGCATTGCTCAATAAGTAGCTCGGGTTTAGGGGGGGTGTTCTCTTCACTATACAGATTAAAGTAGTCTTGTTTTTTTATTTCGGCATAAAGTAATACCGATAGGGTAAGCATATCGCTACCCTTTAGTCCTACAAGTTGTTGCGAAAACTGTTGTATTGTTGTAATTCGAGGAGAAAATATAGGTGTTGAAATAATATGCGAAAGGCTGTTGAGAAAGAAAACTCCAGCACGCCGTGATGGAAAAACAAAGCAGAGCTTTGACAGGTCGTTACCATGTTTGTTTATAATATGCTCAGCTAATTGGTACAGAAAACTTTCTGTTGAAGAACGATTCATAGTGAGGTAAGAGTAATGTTGTAAAAAATGAGCGTAGCTGTGTTATTGAGTAAATGTAAAAGCATACTTGGGTATATACTTTTACTGTAGTACGAAATATAGCCAAATAGGCAACCGTATATGAATATACTTGGAAAGTGAACAATAGATTGGTGCAAAAAAGCAAATATAAATGCTACTAAAAGTACGGCTATATGAGGCTTTTTAATCCATTTTACTAGCAGAGGTTGCAGTGCCCCGCGCATATATAGCTCTTCGCTAAAGGCTGGTATAATGGCAAGTGTAATAAACCGAAGTAAAGCAATTGAGCCTGTTTTTGTTGCCATAATTTGCCTAATGCGTTCGTATTCAAGGTGTGTGTTGGTTGCTATAACTTTTTGCCACGATTTAGGTAATAATTGAACCCACCAAGTTTGGCAACCTTCGATCAATATTACTAATGTAACTGCAATAATCGTTGCAAGTATCACTAAAAGGTAAAAATGGGTTTTGCAAACTTTTTCTGATGGTTTAGGGGTATTTATAAGTAGTATTTGGGTAATACTTTTGTTATAATCGTGTTTTTTTACGACAAAAGCATATAGGAAAGCTGGTAATGCCATTACCAAAAGAGAGGCAATACCCGAGGTGAGCAATGTATATAAGGTACTATTATTAGTCAATAAGCAGGGCAGATTAGCAATATAAAACGATGCATACAGACCAAGTAGAGAAAAAGCAATTAGCGTAGAAAGAAGAATTAGTGGTGAGGAGGTGTTTTGCTGGGGTGTGGGTAGTAGAAACTCGGGGTATTTCATGTCCTTTTCTTCTTAAAGAGGTACGAGTTTCGAAAAGCGAGTAAAAATCGTTTTAATGTTACCATCGTTGAACTCAACAACTACTTTAGTATCGTTACCAGTACCTTCAATGTTACGTACTATTCCTATCCCAAATTGGTTGTGTTGTACCTTTTGTCCAATAGAAAAAATGCTGTTATTGATAGTTTTTGTTGTTTTACTAGATGGTTTTTCGAAGCTTGTTTTACTTTCCTCTTGTTGAATATCAGTAAAAAGCTTCAACCCATCACATGCCTCTAATGGGCTTGAACTATCAAATTTTGGTAGCATATTGTTTTCGTATAGATCGGAAGTGTTGCTATGTGGCATTGAGCTTATTTCCCATGGCATACGGTCGGAATGAAATACAATTAGTTCCTTGTCAAGCTCCTTAATAAAAGAACTAGGAAGCATAAAGTCGTTGTTGCCATTACGCATCCTTGTGCGTGCTAACGAAATTGTACACAATTCTTTGGCACGAGTTATAGCCACATAAAAAAGCCTTCGTTCCTCCTCAAGGTCGTTACCAAACGAACTCTGCAATGATGGAAAAACCCCTTCTTCCATACCTGTAATATATATGTGTTCAAACTCAAGCCCCTTAGCCGCATGAACAGTAAGTAAGGTTACTTTATCGGTATTTGAGGTATTTTGGTCATTTTCCTGCGATGTTATGAGCGAAACCCCTTCGATATACTGGGCAATAACTCCTCGTATATTGGGTTCAGTAGGTTGCTCGTTATTATTGGCTCCTATGTTTGGCTCGTATTCATCTTGGTAATCTTTAATACTGTTTAAGAACTCCTTTATGTTATCGCGTCTAGCTATTCCTTCGATGGTATTATCTATTCGGAGGTCATCGTCAATTCTACTAATTTTCAGTATTTCCTTTGTCGCATCAAATAACGTACCGCAGTTGATATGCTTAAGTTCGTCAAGCATTTCCAAAAAAACATTTACCTTTCGTTTGGCACCTCCTTTAAGCCACTTATCTTCCTGTACGGAAATAATTGTAGCTTCGTACAGCGAAGTGTCACGTTCAGTAGCTATGCTAGCTAAAATAGCTTGTGTTTTATCGCCTATTCCTTTTTTCGGATAGCCCATAATTCGCATAAATGCTTCATTATCATTAGGGTTAGCCAAAAAACGCAAATAGGCTAATATGTTTTTTATCTCAGCACGTGCATAAAAGCTCATACCTCCGTATATACGGTAAAAAATATTGCGTTGTTTAAGCTGTTCTTCAAAAAGTCGGCTTTGGGCATTTGTTCGGTATAGAATAGCAAACGAATTGTAAGTTAGGGTCGTATTCGCTTGAACCATACTATATATATCCTGAATAATACTAGCTGCCTCTTCTCGCCCTGTACTATACTCGTTTATGGCAGTTTTTTTGCCTATGTGCCTTTTTGAGTATAGGGTTTTAGGTATACCATGCTTATTATACGTTATTAAACCATTGGCAAGGTTTACAATGTTTTGGGTTGAGCGGTAGTTTTGTTCAAGCTTAAAAACACGTGCGCCTACGAAATTTTTTGTAAAAAGCAGTATGTTTTCGATTTTAGCTCCCCGAAAGGCGTAAATACTTTGCGAGTCGTCACCTACAACGAAGATCTTATTTGTTTTTTCAACTAATTTGCGAGCAATATAGTATTGCGATGCATTGGTATCCTGGTATTCATCAATCAGCAAATAATCAATAGCATTTTGGCACGCATCACAAGCATCGGGAAAATCGCGCAATAGTACATTAAATTGGTACAATAGGTCATCGAAATCCATAGCATTGGCACGCTTGCACTCCTTACAATACAAGGCATAAATTTCGTACAGCTTTGGTCTACCATTAAAGTTATCCATCCGTCTACGCATGCTATCAGCAGCATATGCTTCAGGCGAAATAAGGTGGTTTTTAGCATCGGATATGGTTGCTAAAATTGCATTGGGTACATAAGCTTTGGCATCAATATCCAATTTCTTTAGGATGCTTTTTACCAAAGCTTTACTATCGGCTGTATCGTAAATTGTAAAGTTTCGATTGTAACCTAGCAAATGTGCAAAGTTCCGTAGTATACGAGCAAAAACGGAATGAAAAGTACCTACCATCATACGCTGAGCATCGTTGCTCCCAACAAGGCTTTGCACACGGTTCTTCATTTCGTTGGCCGCCTTATTGGTAAAGGTTAGTGCCATTAATCGCCACGGTTTATAACCTTGTTCAATTAAGTGTGCCAATTTATAGGTAAGAACACGTGTTTTGCCAGAACCCGCTCCAGCAATAACTAGGGCGGGTCCATCGTCGTACAATACGGCTTCGCGCTGAGAGCTGTTTAACTCTTTTGCGTAGTTTATCATTAAAATCTAATCGTGTGCGCCAAGCATTCTTTCTATCCTAGAAATAAGAATATCACGCGCATCGTCGTCGCTAAGAATCGAAATAGCATCACGCAGGAATAGATCCACGGTTTCAGCCTTATCGGCTCCTAAGTTTATTGTTTGTTCATCGCTCCACAAAAGCTTTTTAGTGGTATTGCGGGTAAATACAAATCCTTTTGCAATTACAGGTAGGTTTTCGCCCGTATCGCTTAAGGGGAATGCTGGTCGGAAATCGCGAATAAACCTATGGAAAGGAGCTAAAATAAAAGGCGATATGTGCTGCGAAATCGATGAAAACTGTACGGGGGTAAGCTTCGATATTGTGGGCAACTGCATGTACAGGTGCTTTATGCTCAGTTTTTTTATTGTCTTCGAAATAATATTGTTCCAATCCTTCAAGCAGTCGGCATCTTCCACATAAACAAAACTAAATAGTCCTGAAGGTAACCGAGTTGATATTTTAAATTGCTCCTTCGAAACAAAGTATACCTTTTCGTTATTACTTATTGGAGAACGGTTTATCAACGCCCTCCAAGTATCCATTGTATGGAGGTTACTTGCAATTATTAAGGCTGGTCCCTCCTCATGGCGAATAACAAAATCAATCATCGCAATAACTTCTTTTCGGAGGGCATTGGTCGATTCACTCACAATTATACCATAGCCCGTATGGAGCATTTCGTATAGCTCGGTAAGAATTCGGTTCGATTGTGATGATAATGCATAGGTTGTTGTAACGGTTTTTGTAGGGAACGATTCCTGAACGACATTACGCCATCGCACTTCGTTCATTTCACCATCGATAAAGTCGTATACATCCTCGTAGCACCTGAAATCGCTGTTTATAGCCAAAGCCTCCGCACATATCTTGTCTATCTTATCGTAATTATCAATAGGCAAAATATTTTCCTCGGTGAAATACTTTTTACGCAGTTGCTCGTATTCCTCGTAGTTGCTTATTCCTGCGCTAAAACGAACAGTTCTCCCCCCCTTGTATCTTATATATATTGCCGAATAAGG
>JASBZJ010000022.1 GCA_029983495.1 Porphyromonas sp. | reverse complement strand
CTTGTACCATAATTAAATGATGTTCTGTGCAGTTTTGGAAGTTATTATTAAAGCTTTACGCCCGAAAAGCTTAGGTAAGCCAAGCCCATTAAACCTGTTACTACAAGCACAATACCGTAACCGCGCAAAGGCTTTGGTATGTTCGAAAACTCGAGTTTTTCGCGAACAGCCGCCATACCAACAATAGCGAGCATCCAACCAATACCCGAGCCCAAACCATAAATGGTAGCTTCGCCAAGATTGGCAAATTCGCGTTGCTGCATAAATAACGAGCCTCCAAGTATTGCACAGTTTACAGCAATAAGGGGAAGAAAAATACCTAACGAGTTATATAACGAAGGGCTATAACGTTCAATTATCATTTCAACAAGTTGAACGAACGAGGCAATAACCGCAATAAAAACAATAAACGAAAGGAAGCTTAAATCAACATTCGCAAAGCTTTCGTTAATCCACTTTAATGCACCTTCCTTAAAAACGAAGTTTTCGAGAAGGTAGTTAATGGGAAGTGTAAGGGTTAGAATAAATGTAACGGCAATTCCCAAACCGAAGGAGGTTTTTACATTCTTTGAAACCGCCAAGAAGGAACACATCCCCAGATAAAATGAAAAAATCATATTATCGATAAAGATGCTCCTAAAGAGTAGGCTTATGTAATCCATATTCTACTTTATGCTAATAATTTCTTTCGAAAGAAACACTCAAAAACTATAATTATATCACTCGCAAAAGGGTTTAATTCTCTTCTTGTAAATCCTTGTAACGCGAACGATGTATCCAAACAATACATGCTAAAAGGAAGAGAGCCATCGAAGGCATATTCATAAGGCCGAAGTTTAAGTAACCAGCTTCGTACCATGAATCGGGAATGATTTGATAGCCTAGTAACGAGCCATTACCAAATAATTCGCGGAAAAAGCCTACAATAATAAGCACCAAACCGTAACCAATACCATTGCCTAGGCCATCGATAAGAGCTTCTCCGGGGCGGTGAGAGAGAGCAAAAGCCTCGAGGCGACCCATAAGAATACAGTTTGTAATAATAAGCCCTACGTATACCGAGAGTTGCTTACTTACTTCGTAAGCGAAAGCTGCTAGCACCTCGTTAACTATAGTAACCAAACCTGCACAAACAACTAGCTCAACAATTATTCGGATACGACTAGGAATACCCTTTCGGAGAATAGAAATAATTACGTTTGAAAGCGTAACCACAACAATAACCGAAAGTGCCATTACTATTGAGGGAGCAAGCTGCGAGGTTACAGCAAGTGCCGAACATATCCCCAGTACCTGAACAAGCACAGGGTTATTTTTATTAGTTGGTTCAATAAAGAACTCTTTGTTTTTCGTTGACATACTTTACTCCTTCGGATTAATTATTTGTAGGTTCAGTTATTGTTGCTTGCTGTGAGTTGACCTTATTACCCAACTTTGCAAGGAATGGTTCGTAATACTTCAGGCAATTCTTGAGCATATCATTAACCCCATTACTGGTTAATGTACCTCCGGTAATACCATCTACTTTATCTTGTCCTTCAGCAGCCTTTTGCCCACTTTTTAATACTGCTACGCTAATAACACCTTGCTCGGGCGAACCAATATGTTTATCGATAAAACGGTCGGCAAAAAACTTTTTCGATATTTCGGCACCAAGACCAGGTGTTTCGCCGGCATTACCAAAATCCGCTCCATAAACCGAGTACCCATCATCGTTAAGGGCAAGATACCCCCAAATAATGTTCCAAAGGCCATTACCATTTAAGGGAACAATATATTTGGTGCTACCATCAACCGAGGCGATATAAATAGGCGTAACCTCCTCGATACCATCTCTTAAGTATTTGTACTGGTTATTGGTATTTATATTAAAAGCTTCGCTTTTTGTACGTTCCTCACCTTGAAATTGCTTAACAATATCACCTGTTTTAACCGAAACCAAAGCCTCGGTAAGAATTACTTGTTTATAGGTATCGATAACATCCTTTTTTTGAGGTTCGATATGAACACTACGAAGGATTTGTTGCATCTTATCGATTTGTTCGTTTGCATGTTTGCGTGTCTTAAGGGCTTGCGAAGTAAAAGCCAAAGCCAAAGCCACAATAACAACCATCACTACCGAGTAGATGATGATGTAGGAATTTTTTTCTTTATTCATGCCTTAATCCTTTCTGCTTAACGCTATTGTGGAAAATGTTTTAGATAGATTTGGTTGAACTTACAGCCTTTATCGATTTTAATGCACGTTTTTTGCGCATTTTGATATTTGAGTCGATAACAAAATAATCGAATAGTGGCGAGAACACGTTCATAAGCAATATAGCAAGCATCATACCTTCAGGGTAACCTGGGTTAAGTACACGAATAAACACGCACATCACCCCTACAAATAGCCCACAATACCACTTACCTCGCTCGGTACGGCAACTAGTAACAGGGTCCGTAGCCATAAACACTAAGCCGAAAAGAAATCCGCCATACAGCAAATGATCGATAAAGGGGATGTTCATTGCTGCTGTTGTTCCAACCGCATTGAACAAACAAGTCATTAAAAACGAGCCTACCAAACCTCCAAGCATTATTTTATACGATGCAACCCCTGTATATAATAGGAAAAGTGCACCAAGAATAATACAGAAAGTTGAAACTTCGCCCATTGAGCCCGGTATAAAGCCCCAAAAAGCATCCATACGACTTATGGGTTCGCCAACTATATTCGTGAGTTGTGGCATTGCTACACCCGATGCTGTTGCCACTTGCCCTAAAGGTGTTGCACCTGTAAAAGCATCAACTGTAGCGGAATGCCCTGCACCGTACCCCCACGAATTCGAAAGACGCACAAATACCGAGTCTCCCGTCATTTTCGTTGGATAAGCAAAAAACAGTACGGCGCGGGTTACAATGGCAACATTAAAAACATTGTAACCTGTTCCGCCAAAAATTTCCTTTGCAAAAATTACGGCAAAAGCAGTTGCTATTGCAATGGTCCATAGTGGGGTTTCCACAGGTATAATCATAGGAATCAGAAAGCCCGTAACAATAAAGCCTTCGTGTATTTCCTCGCCGTGGGCTTGGGCTACAGCAAACTCAATACCCAACCCAACCAAATAAACAACAATTAATTTGGGTAACGTAGCCAAAAAGCCAAACCACCACATCGAAAACCAATGAGTGCTTTCGGCAACACCATGAGCAAGGAAGTGCTGATACCCTATATTAAACATTCCCCAAAGCATTGCGGGTGTAAGGGCAACAACAACCATAATAAGTAACCGTTTTGAATCGGCCGAATCGTGAACATGTACACCTAACCTACGAGTAGTATTAGGCACAAGCAAAAACGTTTCAAAACCATCGAAAACGGAATGAAACATATGTAGCTTTCCCCCCTTTGAAAAATGCGGACGGAGCTTATCAAAAAATCGCTTCATGTTTATTTCCTATATTTTTTTGAGCAAAGAAAAAATAATAAAGCCTTAACAAGATTATTGCTTCAGACAACTCTTTGCTTATTAGTTCATTTCCTTATAGAGCATGTCTAAACCATGGCGAACAATTTGTTGTAACTCCTGCTTGGAGGAGTCAACAAACTCGCAAAGAGCAAAATCCTCGGGAGCAACCTCGTAAATACCCAAATCCTCCATTTTATCGATATTGAAGGCTATAATCGATTTCAATAATGCCTCGGGAATAATATTTAGGGGGAAAACTTTAGGAAATTCGTCGCTCATTATCATATGACGCTCCCCTCCCTTAAGGCGAGCATCAAGTTGATATCGCTTATTCTTTGTAAGCCACGAAAAATAAGTTCTACTAATGCTAAACTGATTAAAACGAGGCATTATCCAGCCAACAAATTCGCGAATTTCGTCCCCTTCAGGAATAAGGGTTGTTTGGTCAATATCCCACGATGCATAGGGCCGAATAGCGTCAATTTTTATCCCCGTAAGTACATCCCCATTTATTAACCGAAGGTGTTTTTCGGTTTGAGGAATAGTATTAGCAATAGTTTTCGCTAAATCACAACCGGGTACTACGTTATTGATATAGCCACGTTGGCTGGCTTCGCTACCCGTAACAGCAATTATACGCGAAAAATCGGGAACCCCTGTAGCTAAAAAACGCCCAATAACTAGCAAATCCGTAGCTTTAAGCGTCCATACCACCTCCCCTTTATTAATAGGTTTAGTGTAGTTAATTAATACACCATTGCTACCAGCGGGGTGAGGTCCCTCGGTTACCACTTCGATAACCCCATTCAAATTAAGATTTAAAGGGGTTTCAACACCTATGTAAACACGACCGGCAGTAAGTTTAGCCAACGCTTGTAATGCTATAGCCAAGAATTCCTTATTACGCCCTTGCTCGAGGATAAAATTAAAATGAGGAGCCAATGGAGCCGTAAAATGAGCAGTAACGAAAATATCGCGTGGAGTATACTCAGGTTCGGCAATTATATCGTAAGGGCGTTGACGTATAAAAGCCCACATTCCGCTTTCGAGCATTAGCTTTTTTATTGCATCACCCGAAGATGCAACCACATCAAGGGGTTCGTAATGCTTAAACATACCAGCAACATCTACTTGTGCATCCTTAGTAATTTGCACACTAAGAATTTTCCGTTTTGCACCTCGTTCAATGGCTGTTATTTCGCCAGAAATAGGCGAAACAAAAGTTACCTGAGGATGCTTTTTATGACAAAAAACAGCATCGCCAGCCTTTACCTTGTCGCCTACCCTTACTAACATTTTAGGGACTACTCCGGTAAAATCATCGGGAACTAGAGCAAATAAAGATCCATCGCTCGATGGATTCAAAAAAGTTGTGGGTGCCTCGCCCTTGAGTTTCAGGGAAAGACCTCTTTTAATTTTGATGGTTTCGGCCATAAGCTTCTTATGTAGCTTCCTTATACCCTGCAAATGTACGAATTAATCTTCAGAAGTGACACAGTAAACCTCATATAAAAAGTAAAGAAAGGGTTCATTAAAACACAATTAGCAGTAAATTTGTCACCATAAACAGTAAAAGCGAATAACAAATACGCTTATAAGATATTTTTCACTCACCAGCAAAAAAAATATACTGAACAGCACTTTTCCTACAATCGCTCGAATGATTTCAATTTTTACTCACTGGTAACATAACGAGGAGAAGCAAATAATAAGCATAGGAACAACCCCTACCTTTATGATACCTTTGTACGGTAGCAAGTATTATAGATTATTATCTATTTAGTAACAAGCGTATTCATTTAAGGGATATTGTAGGGGTGAACCTCAAGTGTCCGCCCACAATCGTATCATAATTTACCATGTTCCGTAATATTGTTTTTGTTCGATGGCGAGCTTTACCATGGTTGGTAATGTTATGTTGTTCGGGTACGCGCGGACACGCAGGTCCGCCCCTACGTATCATGATTTTGTTCAGGTTCAGGTTCATTTTTATTTTCGTCCTGATGAAAAGATCAAAACCTCGGAGCTTTTGATCGAGTTTACTTGATCATTTCCCATTTTGTTGTTGATTAAAATGGGAAAACCTCAGGTAAACTCAATTACACGCTCTGTTCATTTAGGGTTTTACTCGTACGAAAAAATTTCCCCAGAGCTTCATTTTTGAGACTTTGGGGAGAGGTGGGGGCAATATACTTTCTATAAATCCTAACAAAATCACTCTACGATATCCCCTAATTAGAGGGGCTAAACTCCTGCTCCTTATTTTTCAAAGGTATCAAAACCGAAAGAAAAGAGGAGACTGTTGCAAAAGTCAACAGTCTCACAATCTTGCTTGCAAGATTGTCCTGACTTTGCAGAAAGGATGAAGCGCAAGGCGCTGAGGGTGAGGTCTGAAGGGAGCATACCTCCGTATGTGACCGAAGCCGAATCCCGAAAGTAACACAGCGATTCGCCTTTATGCAACAGTCTCAAGAGGGATAAACGGTTCAAAAAAAAAGCTCCCCAAATTGGAGAGCTACTTGCACAGTGTTATAATTATTCCTATAAACATAAAAAGCAATATTGGTACTTTTCTTCCCCCAAAAACACAATCGCCTAGGTTATTAGGCATTAATACCAATCTGTAAGACAGTAAAACCAGGCCAATCGTGCCTATCAAACACATTTCGTCCGTCAATCAGTAACGGTGTTTTCATAAGTCGATACAAAACTTCTCGCTGTGGCATTCGAAACTCTTTCCATTCCGTAACATGAAAAACAGCATCGCACCCCAACGCCCCCTCGTACATATCGTTAGCATAAGAAACTTGGTTTCCTAAACGCTTCGAGGCTTCGTTCATAGCCACGGGGTCGTATACAGTAACATGGCACCCCGCTTGTAACAGCTGTTCAATAAGCACTAGCGAGGGTGCCTCGCGCATGTCATCAGTTCCTGGTTTATAAGCAAGCCCCCAAACAAGAACTTTTCGCCCCACAACGTTTCCACAAAAAAAGGAAATAAACTTACGGAAAAGGATGTTTTTTTGATCACTGTTAACCCTTTCAACGGCTTCTAAAATAGGTAAGGAATAATTATTGCTATTTGCCGTTTGTATAAGAGCCTTAACATCTTTAGGGAAACAACTCCCGCCATAACCACACCCCGCATAAAGGAACTTGCTACCAATACGCGAATCACTTCCCATTCCCTTACGTACATGGGTTATGTCGGCACCAACGAGTTCGCATAACCCAGCTAAGCTGTTCATAAACGAAATGCGTGTAGCCAACTTAGCATTTGCAGCATATTTAGTCATTTCGCTCGATGCAATATCCATAAAAATCACACGAAAATTACTAAGCAGCATAGGGCGATAAAGTTGCGCCATCATTTTTTTTGCGCGCTCAGTTTCACCACCTACAACAACTCTATCGGGCTTCATAAAGTCGGCTATAGCATCCCCTTCTTTAAGGAATTCGGGGTTTGAGGCAACATCAAAGGGAAGTGATGCTAGTTTACGTTTAGCCAATTCATGGGCAATGGTATTTTTCACCTCGTTGCATGTACCCACGGGTACAGTACTTTTGGTAACCACAAGCTTATATTGGCTCATGTTTTGGCCAATGGTTCGAGCTACCTGCAGAACGGCTTGAAGATCGGCACTTCCATCCTCGGTTGGGGGTGTACCCACGGCAATAAAAACAACATCAACCTTAGGAAGAACTTCGGGTAAAGAAGAAAAAAAATGGAGCCTACGAGCCTCTACATTCCTACACACTAGTGTATCTAAACCTGGTTCATAAATTGGCATTTCGCCTCGCTTTAGTTGCTCTATTTTTTCTTCGTTCTTGTCAACACAATACACAGTAAGCCCAAGTTCTGCAAAACAGGCACCAGTAACTAAGCCTACGTATCCAGTACCAACAATAGCTATATTCATCATTCGCTTGATTTTAGGGAAAGGAGTTAAATAAAAGCGTTGTAAAACTACTTCATTAATTATGATGAAGTATATACTACATGTTCAAATTATAAATACTAGCAATGCGCTTATTTTCGGTAACATACTCGCCAGTTTCGATTCGGTGCAACCATACTTGATTCTGTAAGTACCAATCGACTGTTTTTTCTAATGCTTCGCGAAAGGAGTAACGAGGAACCCAACCCAATTCATTGGTTAACTTTTGAGCATCAATCGCATAACGGTGGTCGTGCCCAAGCCTATCATCGACAAACGTTATAAGGTGTTCGGAGGCACCTTGTGGTCTATTCAATTTATTATCTACTATGCGGATAAGTAGCTTTATAATATCAATATTTCGCCATTCATTACCTCCTCCCACATTATAAGTTTCGCCATTACGTCCCTCGAAAAATATTTTCTCAATTGCTTCAATATGGTTTTGAACGTATAACCAATCACGAATATTTTCGCCCTTACCGTAAATGGGAAGGGGCTTGCCTGCGACTATATTTTGTATGAATAAGGGGATAAGTTTTTCGGGGAATTGCTTAGGTCCGAAATTATTCGAGCAATTACTAAGAACGACATCAATACCATAAGTTTCGTGGTAAGCCCTTACAAAATGATCCGCTGAGGCTTTTGCTGCCGAATAAGGACTACGTGGTGCATAAGGCGTGCGTTCGGTAAAGGGTTCGTCTCCTTCGTGAAGCGAGCCATAAACTTCATCGGTAGAAACCTGATAAAAACGGCCATTGGCACTACGTTTTTTGTTATTTCGGCGGAAAGCCTCGAGTAAATTTAGTGTACCAAGTACATTAGTTTCGGCAAATTTAAAGGGATTGGTAATAGAACGATCAACATGGCTTTCGGCAGCAAGATGAATAACGCCATCGATATTGTATTGCTCCATAAGCAAGCACATTTTATCGAAATTGGTAATATCTTCAACCACTAACCTAAAGTTATCATGCGTAAAAAGAGGGGAAATATTATCAACATTACCAGCGTATGTTAGCGCATCAAGACAAACAATAACATGTTGTGGGTACGTTTGCACGAAATGAGCCAAAAGATGTGAGCCAATAAAACCTGCGCCCCCAGTAATTAGTATATTCATAGCAACAATTAGGGTGTATGTATTTATATAAATAGGTTATCCATTAGTAGCCTCGGCTAATCGTAGCAAGTATTTTCCGTATTCATTTTTGGCGAGTGGTTGAGCAACCTCTAGGAGTTGTTCGTACGAAATCCATCCATTAAGGAAGCCTATTTCCTCTAAACAAGCAATTTTCACTCCCTGTCGTTTTTGAATTACTTCAACAAAAGTTGACGCTTCACTTAAGGAATCGTATGTTCCTGTATCGAGCCATGCATACCCCTGAGGAAGAACTTCGAGATGTAATTTGTTTTGCTCAAGAAAAGCTGCATTTACGGCTGTTATTTCGAGTTCGCCACGTTGTGAAGGCGTTACATTGTTTGCTATATTTAGTACACTATTGGGGTAAAAATACAAGCCTGTAACGGCAAAATTACTTTTGGGTACAAGGGGTTTTTCCTCAATGCTTAATACCTTACCCGTAGTGGGGTCGAACTCGGCAACGCCATAACGCTCGGGGTCGCTTACCCTATAACCAAAAACTGTGGCTTGGTTTGCTTGTTCAGCACGTTCTACGGCAGCGCGCAATTGTTTAGTTAGCCCAGCACCGTAAAAAATATTATCGCCTAGTACTAAGCAAGCTGTACTATTACCTATAAACGAGGCTCCAATAATAAAAGCCTCGGCTAAACCATTGGGGTTATGTTGCACTTCGTACTGTAGATTTATACCAAAAGCCGAGCCGTCGCCTAAAAGCCGAATAAAGTTTGGCTGATCATAGGGCGTAGTTATAATAAGTATATCGCGAATACCCGCATTCATTAGGATGCTTATAGGATAATAAACCATGGGTTTATCGAATATAGGAAGCAATTGTTTACTGACCCCTTTGGTAATTGGGTAAAGGCGAGTTCCACTACCGCCTGCTAAAACTATTCCTTTCATTAAAATAACAAGGCAACAATGCTATTAATTCTGTGGCAAGCAAAGTTACCTAATTTGTTTATTTAATTGGTGAGAAGGCAGAATATAAAGGGTATAAAAAAACGAGACGGAAGCAATGAGCCTCCGCCTCGGGATTATAAAAAAACCTTACTCTAAAATGAGTACTTTACCATACTAGAATTCTGTTTTCAGGTGCAAGGTACATAGGATCACCTTCCTTAATATCAAATGCATCGTAGAAAGCAGGAATATTCTTTAGCGATTGGTTTACACGGAATTCACCAAGACTATGAACATCGTCCTTCGTTAAGCGAATACGTTCTTCAGGACGGATGTTCTGCCCCCAAACACGAGCATAAGCAATAAAGAAGCGTTGTGCTGGAGTATAACCATCAATTGGTTCTACGGTTTTGCCATCTAGTGCTTTTTGCAGTGCAAGGAAAGCAACAAGCAAGCCTCCTTGATCAGCAATATTTTCGCCCAACGTATATTGTCCATTAGCCATTACACCATCAGCAATTTTAATTTGGCTGAATTGGTCAGCAAGTCCTTTAGCAGCCTTTTCGAACTTTTCGGCATCTTCCTTAGTCCACCAGTTGTTCATGTTGCCATCCTTGTCGAAGTTTCTACCACTATCATCGAACCCGTGTGTCATTTCGTGACCAATAACAACTCCAATAGCACCATAGTTTACAGCATCATCAGCATCGAAGTTAAAGAAAGGAGGTTGCAAAATACCAGCTGGGAAACAAATTTCGTTAGTAGTTGGCATGTAGTAAGCATTAACATCCTGTGGGTTCATAAGCCACTTTTCACGGTCTACAGGCTTGCCTAAATCGGCCATATCGCGATTATGTTCGAATTCGGTTACAGCCATTAGGTTTTCTATTAACGATTTGTTCTCATCAATTTCGAGTTTAGAATAATCTTTCCACTTATCGGGGTAACCAACTTTAACCTTAAAGTTCGAAAGTTTTTCCTGAGCTTTTGCTTTTGTGTCGTCACTCATCCATTCCAGTCCAGCTATACGCTCGCTCAAGGCTTTCTGTAGGTTATCAATAAGCTTAATCATCTTTTCCTTAGCTTCGGGCTTAAAGTACTTCTTTACATATACTTCGCCTAGAGCTTCGCCCATGATGCTGTTAACAATGTTAACTGACCTACGCCAACGGGGGTGTTGTTCCTTTTTACCACTAAGTGTTTTTCCCCAGAAGTCGAACGAAGCATTTTCGAAATCTTCGCTAAGATACGAAGCGTAGCTATCAATTTCGCCAGCTAGAAGGAAGTCCTTAATAGCTTGTAAATCGGCTGTTGGGAACCACTTGTTAAACTTTTCCCAGAACGTTTTTTGCGATACGTCCCACTGCTTTAAGTTATCGAGCTTACGTTCCTTGAGGTAAAGAGCCCAAGGGAAGCCTTTGTTTTCATCAACAAACTTCTTTACGTCAACCATATTATAGTTCTTAATAGGGTCGCGAAGTTCTTCTTTCGATAAGCTTATTTTTGCTAAGTCCATCGATACCTTCTTTGTATTGTTAACAATACGATTAGCATCAGCATCGTTATAACCAGCAAAGCGGAGTATTTTACCGATATATTCGTCGTATGCGTCGCGAATCTTTTGGCTTTCGGCATCGCTATTAAGGTAATAGTCGTTGGTTCCCAAAGGTAACGAAGCTTGTGCCAAGTGCATAATGTTCATATCGCTGTTCATGGGGTCGGTAAAAACATAAGTCGGAATAAGTAACGAATTTCCGCGATTAGCTTCCTTAGCAATAAACTTTACAAGCTCGTCGGTTGTTTGCAAGGCTTCAATTTCCTTGAGCAAAGGTTTAATAGGTTCAGCACCAAGTTTGTTACGGGTAACTGTATCCATAGCCTGCTTGTAAAGTACGGCCACACGGTATTCGTTTGTACCCTTTTTGTTATCCTTGCTTTGGAGTTCGTCAACAATATCATGCAAACGCTCAATTGAGCGGTCGCGCAAAACATCGAATGAACCATACCGACTATAAGCATCCTTTAGGGGATTTGCATCCATCCAGCCTTTATTTGCAAAGAGGTAGAAGTCGTCTTGTGGGCGAATGGACTTATCGAGAGCTGTAAGGTCAATTGCAGGTTCGGGAGCAACTTCGTTCGAAGTGCTACTTCCGTTACCATTCTTATTACAACTTACAAGCGACATCCCCAACGCAGTGGGGGCAATAACGAGAAAAGTCATCAGTCGTTTCATGTTATAAATATCTGTTCTTTTTAATTAAGTATGTGCATTAGGTTTTAAAAGCTCAAGCGCATTTTTACTAGTGGTACCCGCAATCTTAGGTATTATGGTGCTAAAACAGAGGGGTAGGATAAGTATTGTTTTGATGTAAACGCTGCAAGCGGTTAACCACTTCAGGTCGATCGTTGGCATACGTTACCCCAAACCAATTTTCCGAAGTTTGCATTACTCGAACCGTAGCAATATTTTGCTCGACAAGTTTTGCAACAACCGACGGAATATAGAATTCACTTTTAAGTTCATTACCATGAAGGGCAAGAAACTGCTTAAACAAGTCTTTACTATGAGCGAAATAATCGGGTGTAAAGCCCCAAAAGTTCATCGACACAGGCGTGCTGAAAGGGAACTTCATTTGGGTTTCCTCATCGAAAATCGCTTCGTTGTTTACTTTCTTAAGTTTGCGATGCTCAACAACACCGAGCAAAAGCCCATCGCTACTAAGGTTGCATACACCTCGAGAAACGGTTCCGCTTTCCGATAATGTATTACTCAAAGGGTAACTAACCATAAAATAGCTTCCTTTACTATCGGTTGGCAACGTTATAAGTGCGTTCGCCATAAGTTCAAAAGCTTCACTACCATAGTAATCATCGGCATTAATAACGCAAAAAGGCTCGTTAATTACAGGCTCTGCCATAAGCAAAGCATGCCCCGTACCCCATGGTTTTTCCCTTTCTGCAGGTGCTTTAAAAGGTTCAGGGAGGTTATCTATTTCCTGGTAAACAACTTGGCATGGAATAACATTTTGGTACTTAGCCAGAACCTTCGAACGGAAGTCGATTTCGAAGCTACGACGTATAACAAATACAACTTTGCCAAAGCCACTCTTTACAGCATTAAACACCGAGTAGTCCATAATAGTTTCGCCATCAGGACCAACTCCATCGAGTTGCTTTAGCCCACCATAACGGTTACCCATACCAGCAGCCATTATCAATAGAGTAGGTTTACTCATCATCACTAACAAACTTATTTACTTAAGCATTAAGAGTTATAATACAACCGGTAACTAAGCAAAGCATAGTTACATACGTGGGAACAAAGGTAATTGTTTTCTACTTTATGGTCGATAAGCTGAGGTGGTATCGAAAATAAAACTAAGCCTATATAAGCGGGGTAGTACGAGCAAACAGAAAAACCACCCCACGCTGTGATGAAGTGGCTTTTCGCAAATCTATAACGTATAAAATGTGGTGAGAATCAATCGGCTCCTTTGGCCTTTAGAAACTCACGGTTAAGGCGAGCAATATTAATAATTGAAATGCTTTTGGGGCATTCCATTTCGCACTGGCGAGTATTGGTACAGTTACCAAAACCTAGTTCGTCCATTTTAGCGAGCATAGCTTTTGCACGTTTTTTTGCTTCAGGTCTACCTTGAGGAAGTAACGCAAATTGGCTAACCTTAGCACTAACAAAAAGCATAGCACTACCATTTTTGCAAGCAGCAACACAAGCTCCACAACCAATACAAGCGGCGGCATCCATAGCCATATCGGCCTTTTGTTTTGGAATAGGTATGGCATTTGCGTCGGGTGTACCGCCAGTATTTACGGAAATATAGCCACCAGCCTGAATGATTTTATCGAATGCCGAGCGATCCACCATAAGGTCGCGAATAACAGGGAAGCCTGCACTGCGCCAAGGTTCAATGGTAATAGTATCGCCATCATTAAAGTTTCGCATATGTAACTGGCAGGTAGTAATTGCACTATCGGGACCATGAGGGTGGCCATTAATGTATAGC
>JASBZJ010000021.1 GCA_029983495.1 Porphyromonas sp. | reverse complement strand
TCAAACTATATTTGGCTTGATAAACGAAAAAAATCGCTGCATACGATATTGCTCCATGCTAAAGAACAACAAACGAGTCTACAAAGCCTTCTTAGCTTGCCGAGAATAATTTACAAGCAATATTTGAGGCCTGTAAGTAATTTATAAGCATTTGTTTTGCTCGATCGGTGGCTTGTTGTAGCATTATAGTTGCTCCTAGCTCTTTTGGAACAAAGCAGTTTATAAAAATAAGAGCTTCGGTAGTGTTATTCCTCACTTTTGTACGTTCGCTATCGCTTGTGGGATTAGCAAACGGCCCTATATCGTCAACATACAATGGTAAGCCATCTACGTTAAGAATGCCACGCCCGATTCCCTCGTAATAATCGGTTACTTTACCTCTTCGTAAAGTTATATTCGTTTGTACGCATGTAGCATCGAATACACCAACTGAAAACCCTGTAGTGAGCGATAATAAATTGCCGAAATCAACTAAGGTGCTTATTTTATATATACCATCACCTTTAAGTATTCGGCGATACAATTGTTCGGATGCAGGTCGATAGCGGTTGGGATCCTTACCTAGAACTTTATAGGCGTTACGAGTATACTGAATAGGAGCCAAATCCTTTATTTCGGGGATTGTATAGTTAGTGGCAATTTGTCCCTTAATACGATCCAGTTCTTCTTGTAGGCTGGCGTTGTATGGACTATTTACTACAGTTGCTTTTATCATGACCATGCTAAACTCGGGTAACAATTTAGCAAAGTCATTATCGATAGTCAGCTCATGGGGTATACTATTTGTACTGTTCATATATCCAGCCCCATTTCTTCTTTAATATCATCGTCCCATTCAATGTCGAGCAATTCATCGTCCTCATTCACATCCTCGTTATAGGTATTGTCCTCGCCGAAGTTGTTCGTTGTAGTAGTGATATATAAGTCGTTGCTTGGTGCACCAAGTTCATTAGGGCGCAATGCCATATGTACAATTTCGGAATTATCGTAGGGCAGAGGGGTATTTAACTCTTCCCAAAGTAGATCCTTTAGTTGGGGAATACCGAACCCCGTAACAGCCGAAATAAAGCAATGAGGGATATTGGGGGGGAGTTCCTTTTCCTTCCAAGCAATAATTTCCTCATCAGCAAGATCGCACTTTGTTATGGCAAGAACTATTCGTTTTCGAGCAAGTTGTTCGTCGTACTGCTTCAGTTCGTTGAATAGAATTTCGTAATCCTTACCAATATTATCGGTATCGATGGGTATCATCATTAGTAGCAACGAGTTCCTTTCGATATGGCGCAGGAACTGCAGTCCTAAGCCTTTTCCTTCCGAAGCCCCTTCAATAATGCCAGGAATATCGGCCATTACAAACGATTTGCCATTGTGGTAACCAACAATACCCACATTTGGAACAAGGGTAGTGAAGGGATAGTCGGCTATTTTAGGTTTTGCGGCGGAAACCGAAGCTAAAAGAGTGGACTTGCCAGCGTTGGGGAAACCAACTAAGCCAACATCGGCTAATGTTTTTAGTTGGAAAATAAAAGTACCTTCCTGTGCAGGTTCGCCCTTTTGAGCAATCCGTGGAGCTTGGTTAATAGCAGTTTTAAAGCGGTCGTTTCCCTTTCCTCCTTTTCCTCCTCTAAGTAGTAATTTAATCTCGTCGTGTTGAGTTACTTCAAGCACGAATTCACCCGTAAAGGCATCGTATATAGCAGTTCCCTCAGGAACGTCAATGTATATATCGCTTGCAGATGCTCCTGTTTTTAGGGCACCAGCACCAGGCTTTCCGTCATCGGCAAAGATGTGCCGGTTATAACGGAGGTGGAGTAAAGTCCAGTAATTACGATTACCTCGTACGTAAATACTTCCTCCGTCGCCTCCATCGCCTCCATCGGGTCCCCCTTTAGGTATATACTTTTCACGACGAAAGTGAACCGAACCGTTACCACCCTTTCCCGAGCGGCATAGTATTTTAGCGTAGTCTACAAAGTTGGCTTCGTTTGCCATGGATTAGGAAGTATAGAATATGGCTTAATAGTAATGCTGTTATTTTAGCTTTGCATCAAGTGCTTGTTGCAAACGCTGTTCAATTTCGTCAATGGTTCCCACACCATCAATCTTAATATGTTTCCCCTGAGAGTGGTAATAATCAACAATGGGTTCAGTTTGGGTGTGGTATACCTCGAGGCGATTGGTAATTGTTTCAATATTATCGTCACTTCGCCCTTCGATTTCGCGACGTTTTAGTAAACGAACTACAAGTTGCTCGTCAGGAACAGATAGTTCAATAAGCGCTGTAACGGCTTGCCCCATCTTTTTAAGCATAGCATCAAATGCTTTTGCTTGTTCTACGGTTCGAGGGAAACCATCAAAAAGTAGTCCATCGTTGGCATGGTTGTGGATAAGCTCTTCCATCATGTTAATGATAACTTGGTCGGGTACAAGGTTCCCTTTTTCGATATGTTTTTTAGCTTCTATGCCGAGGGGGGTACCTTTAGCCATTTCGCTTCGAAGAATATCACCAGTTGACACAGCCGTTAAACCGTAGCGTTCGGCAATTCCTTTACCTTGTGTACCCTTGCCACTTCCGGGAGGGCCAAATAGAACGAGATTAATCATAATTCCTTTTATTGTAATTGATTGTTTTTAGTTTTCGTCGAGAATGTAGATGTCCTTAAGTAATCTACCTCTTCCATCGTAGTCAAGTCCGTGCCCAACAATAAACTTATTCTTAATTTCAATGCCTACAAAATCGGGTTCAACACTATTTATTAGTGCTTCGCGTTTTAATAGCATTGTTGCAATATAAACTGCTTTTGCCCCTTCGTTAATATACTTATCCTTAAGGCATTTCATCGTAAAGCCAGTATCAATAAGATCCTCAATAATAACTATCACGCGATCTTTAATGGGTACCTTTAGGGGTAGAACTTCCTTAAGTTGATTTGTTGAAGATGTACCACAATACGACGAGTATTGTGCAAAAGCAACTTCGTAATCCTCATCAATATGGCTTAGTAGCTCGCCAGCAAACATAAACGCCCCGTTCATAATACAAACAAAAAGGGGATCCATATCCTTTAATTCACTCTTTATTTGCAAAGCAAGGGTTTTAATTGCGCTATCGAGTTCCGAGGCGGTTATGTAAGGCACAAAGGTTAGGTCGTGTACCTGTACTTTATCTTTCATTCTTTAATAAGGTTTGTGTTATTGATGCTAAAGCGAGTTTGTTATTTAGTTATTTATACGAAAGCCAACGCCACATTTCCTTTAACGATGGGCGTTTACCGTACATTAAAATGCCTACACGGTATATTTTTGCGCTTAACCAAAGCAAGCCACCCGTTGTGAGGTACAAAATTACAACGCTAAGCATTTGTTGCCAAATGGGAACGCCCGAAGGAATACGAACGAGCATAACAACTGGCGAAGTAAAAGGTATCATTGAACACCATAAGGCTAGAGACCCATTGGGGTTATTCATGCTACCGAGCCCCGCATAAAAAGCGAACAGAAATATTATCGAAATAGGGGCTATATATTGGTTGGCATCCTCATCGCTAGTCATAGAAGCCGAAATGGCAGCATATAGCGAGGAGTAAAGTAGGTATCCTCCAATAAAATAGATGAGGAACATTACCAGTAAGTTTGCAATATTGTATCCCGAAATTATTTGAGCAATGCCTTGCAAATTGTCAAACTCGGAAGCATTCATCCCCATGGCTATACCAGCTGAAATATCCGATTGCGACATATTAGCTATTGCTGAGAGATCGTAAATTCCGCCAAAAGCAACCGTTGATGCAATAATGAACAAAATAATAGCAAATGCAATCCAAAGTACCATTTGGAATAACCCTACAAGGCCAATCCCAACGATTTTTCCTCCCATCATATCAATGGGGCGTACGCTCGAAACCATAACTTCCATTATGCGACTTTTCTTTTCTTCCAATACCCCCGCCATAACTAGCGAGCCATACGTCATAACAAACGAAAAACTAATGATGGAAAGAATGAGCCCTATGGTTCCTGCCATTGCACCACTCGAACGCTCTCGTACCCCATCCTTTTTCCATTTATATTCTGGTATTGAAATAGAAACTTTGCTTTCCTCAACCACTTGTTTGATATTGGGAATGTTTGTAGCAAGAAGTTTTTTATCGGTAAGATATTCGTCGAGGTGTTCCTTTATGAACGAGGTAATACCCATGGGAATTTCGTTGTAGCCATACAACGCTATGGCGTTAGGGTTTTCAAGCAGGTCGTCGGTAATTTGCAATATTACCGTTGCACCCTCGGGGTTGTTTTTCCCCTCTTTTTTATATTGTTCAAGCGTTTTATTCGAGCTGAAAAATGTGTAGGTTTCGTTGTTCTTAAGCAGGTTTATATATTCCCCTGTTTTATCGATTACGGCAACATGTTCGGTACTTTTATTGTTCGTAGCCATGTATATACCAAATCCCATAATACCAATCATTAAAATGGGTACTAAAAAGGTTGTAACAATAAACGAACGCTTACGAACACGAACATTGAATTCGCGAGCAACTACGACCCAAAACTTGCTCCAATTAGATCTACTCATGCTTTCATTGTAATGCTCTCCTCTTGAGCGGCTACTGTATGAATAAAAATGTCGTTCATCGAGGGTATCTCTTCCTGTAGACTATAAATACTTACGTGTTGAGGCAATAAATTTAGTAGCTCGCGGTTGGTTTGCCCTTCGTTTTTTTCGATACGTAGGTATTGCTTTCCGTTTTCGTAGCTACTTTCAACAATTTTGAACATGGTAAGTTCCTCGGGCAATAGGGGTGCTTGGCAGAGAACCGTTACCGAAACAATTCCTTTATCGAAGCTTTGCCTTACGTTGTCAACACTACCACTAAGCACAATTTTTCCGTTGTTTACGAGTGCTATATCATCGCAAATTTCCTCAACCGATTGCATATTGTGTGTTGAGAAAATAATTGTTTTACCACGTTCTTTGAGTTCTAAAACTTCACGTTTTAGTAATTCAGCATTTATAGGGTCGAAACCACTAAAAGGTTCGTCAAAAATAAAGAACTCAGGGTCGTGAACAACTGTGCAAATAAACTGCACTTTCTGTTGCATACCTTTACTTAGTTCTTCAACTTTTTTGCTCCACCAAGTTTCAATTTCGAATTTCCTAAACCACCATTCGAGTCGTTTTCGGGCTTCCTTACTATTTAACCCTTTTAGTTTGGCTAGGTATAGTGCTTGTTCACCAACTTTCATCTTTCTATACAAACCTCGCTCTTCGGGAAGATAGCCAATTCGCATTACATCTTCAGCTTTGAATGGGCGACCATCAAAAATTACCTCCCCCTCATCGGGTGCGGTAATGCGGTTTATTATACGTATAAGCGTTGTTTTGCCAGCACCATTGGGCCCTAAAAGCCCAAAAACAGTACCCTTTTTTACCTCAATCGAAGCGTGGTGTAGTGCTGTATACTTGCCAAATCGCTTTACTACATTATGTGTTTCTAAGAAGTTCATAAGCTTCTTGTTATTATCTCTGTTATATAAGCTAGCTCGTTCGGTTTTTCGATTTCTATAAATTAAGTAGCAAAGGCTTGTTTAAGCGTTAGTTACTTATTTGTTTAAGTTCATTATAGGAGGGTATTTCCGTAAGGAACTGGTAATTATGTTCATTATTATTAAGCAGGCAAACAACTTGTTTTAACCCATTCGAAAGACAAAGTAACTTTACTTTATAGTACAAATTGTACGAAAGCAATTGTTGCCACATCGTGTTATTAAGTATCAAGGTGGCGGCCTTATACTCCACTATTGCACAAGCCTTACCCTTGGAACCAAATATGACTGTATCGCAACGCCCTTTTCGTATGGAGTTTGGTAACTCAACCTCGTTTGCTAATGCATGTTTAGGATACCCCCTAAAGTGAATTAAGTAATGGACATAATGCTGACGAACCCACTCTTCGGGCGTAAGCATCAGCCACTTTGTTCGATTTTCGTCGTAAACGAAATACTTCCCCTTGCGTAATTCGACCCGATATGAACATGGGGGCAGGGCTAGTTGGGGGTAAATGCTCAAATCTTTTAGTGTCATTAGCTCGGTTCTTCTTGCTAAAAAAGAAGCCCGATAACGCAAGGACTTCAGCGCAAAGGTAATCAAATATACTAAGCTAGCAAATAAAACATACGGTGAAATGAGTGCTTTCCATGGCTGGATCAACTAAACGAGGGCTGTAGTAATAACAAATCCCCTCTCTCTTTGATTAGGCAAACGGAGAGAGAGGGGGATTACTGTTAACGCTTTTAGGCTACTCTTCGATGTTTAATAACTCTTTCCCAGAACTGTGAGCAACAAATTCGGGGGAATATACTGCTTGAATTTCGGCAATACCAGCTGCATATTTTCCTATTCTATCAACTATTACTTGGTATGTTATAGTATGTGTGCCTTTACCTAGGTGTTCGAGGTAGAAGCGCACTTCGCTATCCTTGGGTTCGTAATAGTAACTGAAATAGCTATTTGACATGCGCTTGTAACCCGATATCGGATCAACAACCTCCACGGCACCAGGCTTTTTGTCGCGAATAAGAACAAAATCGTAGCTTCTACCTGATGATATAGTAAGTTCAACGGTAAGCTTATCACCAATTTTGAGGGATTCATTTACCGATGCAATAGGTAGTTTTCGCCATTCTCCATCACTATTTTTGCGTTCAACGAATAGCGTTCGTTTGATAGAGAGATCGTTGTTCCCCATAGCTTCAATATTAGTAATTGGAGCTACGAATGATGCTGTAACACTTCCCCAAGCAACGCCCTTACCTTGCTTAATTACAGTTGCTTTGCTGGGTATTTTTTCGCTATCTGTTAAACGGAATGTTTTATTTGCTATCGGAAGGGTAGTCGAGTTATTAACTCGATTTGTTGAAACATCAATACTTTGTCCAGTGTTTAGTGTAATACTTGCCCCATTGTTGTACTCCATTAGTTTAGATTTTTTCCCAAAAAGAGCATTCATAGCATAGCTTGTGGCTAGTGCGTTATTCCATTGGTTTGTTCTATATAGGTTTAAGAGGTACATGCGCATACTTTCAATTTGCTTTTCGAATTCAGGAAAGTTCGATAATGCTTTTACGGCAATGGCTTGTTCAACAATTTCTGAGCTTATCCAATAACTGCCAGGTGCGTGACCCGAAGCTATTCTCAATCCTAGGTTCCGTTCGGGGTATAGATATTGAACCAATCGTTCTTTTGCTACTGTAATATACTTTTTTTCTACAGCTTTTTGGCATTCAGTAAGGAATGTACTTAACTCGAATATCCCAAGGTTGGGGATATTGCTCGTGTAACTATCCAATACCGAGCGTACCATTTTATCGGGGGTAGTAAATTTTTGGGGTAAAAAGTGGTTTACAATGGTGATTAAATCGGCACTGAACCAATAGTATTTTGTGTGCTGAGGTTGTTGTTCGTATTGGCGAAGAAATTGGTTGTATACGTAATTGGCTGCGGATATCGCAAGCGGTTTTAACTGCTTCTTTAGGTCGCCTTCAGGAATATTAGCAATCCCTTCAATAACTAGGATAGTATTTCGAAGGTTGCTAGGCATTCCAGGGAGCCACGAGAAGCCACCATCTCGATTTTGTAATTCTCTTAAAGCCGAAATACGTTCCTGTTCTTTTTGTTTTAGGTATGCTTCGTTTAGTAAAAGCAGCAAGTTATCCATTCCATTTTTCTCATCAATGGCAATGCCGTAAAAGGCTCCTAGTTCGGTTGCTAAAATACGTTTGGTAGGCTCATTTGTAAGCCTGCTATCCCGTTCAGTGCCATTTTCTTTTTCCGCTTTGTAATGTTCGAGTAATGTTTTAAGCTCAGGTTCGGCAGTAACCATGTTTTTTGCAATTTCGTTAGCCTGTAACGCCATAACTAATGATACTGCATCGTTATTGCTACTATTAATTGCATAGGGTAGTTCGGTTAAAGCTCCCCACAAAGGGTTTGCGTTTAACGATAACGTAATACTTCGGTTTGTGCTAAGGCTATCGCTGTGATTAAAGAGTGCATCGAGAAAAACGTTTTGCGAACGGTTGTTGTATATCGTAATGGGAACTGATTCAATTACAGGTTGTTGAATGGGAAGTATTGGAATAAGCTTTTCCAAAGCATCGCTTAATTTACCATCGCTTACCTGAATAATGCATTTTAGCAACCCCACCATATTAAGCGTTGGAAGCTTAAACGTATGTAGTTTGCTTTGCTGGCTTTCAATACTAATGGGGCTATTTTGAGTGCATACTACTTTGTTATTTTGCGGGTTTATAAGCAATAGTTTTATTGAACCTGTAAATATATTGTTTGAGCAGTTTGTTACGGTTGTTGCTATAGTAGCATGATCCCCGTGGCGTATATACCTAGGTAAATTGGGCATTATACTTAAGGGTTTGTTTACTTTTATTTGGGTATGGAAAGGGAAGCTTTTAACCGCATTATTATGAGCAAAAATATGTAGTTCGTATTGCGTTAAACTTTCGGGTAGCGTAAACGAAACTTGTGTAAACCCATCGCTATTTAATTTTATAGTTGGTTTCCATACGGCAGTTTCGTTAAAGTCAGTTCTAAGTTTAATATCCTCAAATGTTCCCTCGGTTATGCCGTTTTTCCCTTTTACATCACTAACATAGCCAATAGATTTGGCGTTATTTCCTTCAGCGTCCAGTGCTAGAGCCTTTTCGTTACCAATGCTACTTGTTAACATAACTTGTTTTCTGTTATATGAATCCATTGCATAGTTGTATCCCGAAACTTGCAAATCACTCCCTATAGTTTGTTCGCCATTTGTTGCCGACCAATAACGCCAAGGCATAAACTGCCCATAATTGTAGCTATAGAGGAATTTTGTTGGAACCGTAAACACTAGTGATAAATAGGGCAGCTCGCTATTATTGCGAGGGCTTCCCCATAGAGATAGGTAATTACTTGGGAAAAGATTATGGTTGCCAAAGTAAGGTTGTTGTGGCATTTGTTGCCATGTGTTCAGTTGAGGCTTGTGGTATCGCGCAAGTTTGTTTAGCGAGGAATCGAATACCCAAAGAGCCGCTTCGGATTCATAGAATTTACCTAACGAATCCTGCAAGGCGATGTTTAGGGTAACTACATCACCAGGGCGGTATACTGAATTCAACCCTTCAACAACAATTCTCGGGGTAGGAGCTTTAGGCTGTTCGTTCCAATCGAACGATAATTGTTTGCTATAAAGCTTACCGTTACTTACTGTGAATAAATTAATTTGTATTTGGTTATATGTTTTGCTTAGTGGTAGTATTAGTTGCTTAATTGTATTATTGAGTGTAAACCGAATGACAGTAGGTGTAACCTTAGTAACAGCGAGCTTTTCTCCATTAGCGGTTTGTATTGAGCCATTACGGGTAAGTTGGCTTATATTATGCTCATCGGTTTGCAAGTATATATCCTGCTTTGAAGATGTTGCAACAACTATGCGAATAGGGGATTGATGTGAATAATACTGTTCAAGGGGGTGAACAAACAGTGTGGTATCGATAGGTAAAGTTTTATCTTCAAGCGAGAGTATAACAATATTCGTTGATAGTTTTGCTTGGTAGCTTTCGGCTTTTACTTCGGCTTCGAGTATGTATTTGCCACTTGCTAATTGCGTAATGGGCAAAGCCAACGGTTGGCCTGTAGTAAAGGTTTTCGATAGCACCTGTGTACGATTACGATTGTTATTATATAGGCTAAGCTCTCCTTTTATTCCCTTAATGTTTTCGGTATTGAAGGTTGATAGGTTAAGTTCGAGCTTATTCATACGCTCTTTTATGAGTATGGGTTCGTGCAACGAAAGGGTTAATACAGCCTGTTGATGCCCCGTACGGAAGTGAATAGTAGTTTCGTATGTTTCGCCTTCTTGGTTTGTAGCCTTAACTTTTAGTGTATAGGTAACATATAGTTCATTTCCTTGCTTGTGGAACTCTTCATAAACTTGTTTTTCCTGATTGCTATTCAACGCAAGTTTTAGCCCCTCAATTGCTATATTGCCATTGTTATCTGATAGCGTGTTCCCTTTGGAAATGTCGAATTGTTTACTACTAAAGTTAAAATCGTGGTATTCGTATACAGTCGCTTGCAGTTGGTACAAAACCTTTGCTTTGCTAACAGGTGATCCCGAAAAGTATTTTGCATGCAAGGGTACGGTTATTGCTTGGCCGTATAGGTATTCGTTGTTGTGTTCCTCGTAAATAAGTTCGTAAGTTGGGCGCTTATACTCTTCAATATGTACCGTACAGTAGCCATATCCTTGTTGCTCGTTACTCCATTTCACATCAAGGGTATAGTTACCCGAAAGAAGATTCCTGGGAATGAGATAATCGCCATGGAACGAACCCATAGTGCTTGTAGTATATTCCCCTATATTTACTTGTTCGCCTGTAACGTTATTCCTCAATAAAAGAATAACTTTTTGTCCTTGGCGAAGTTTAACATTATAGAGTGGCTTACCCATAGTTACTTCGTTGTTAGGGGTTGCTTCGAAAGCAATTCCCTTAAAGTGTATAGTTTGATTGGGGCGATAAATTGCACGGTCGGTAAAAAGTATAGTTTGTTGTTGTGTTTGCAGATGAGTTATGTTATTATCATTCGTAAAAAGCCACAATGGGGATGCGTAATAATCGTTTAACAACGAACTGTAAACTATTCCTTGGCTAAAGTGGTTCCCTTGCCAACGAAGGGGGACTATACCAACTGAGTTAGTTTTTAGCGTTTCGTTATTGTTTGAGTAGGCTCGTTGGTAATTGTATAATCGTAGTGAACCATTAGCGATGGCATTACCACGAACCGCATCAAGTAGTAGTAAGTAATTATTACTTGCATCTGAAAGCAATAACGGGAATAGGCTCGTGATGTATATTATTTCGGTGTCAAAAACAACCCCTTCAGCTGTGGCACTTACAAAATAAACACCTAACGGTAGCCCTGCAACTGTAACAGTTTCATTGGTGATTTGGTAGGGGTTAAGCCCATTATAAGTGTAAGTGTGTGTATTTACTAATTTACTTTTAATAGCTGTTGCCCCACCTTTTTCAAACTTATACTTCAGATCCTTTATTTCTTGTGTAGGTTCACTTTTTAGCATTGCGTTTTTGTACGCTTCGCTTATGTCGTAAAATTGGAGGGTGACAGTTTTTGCCACTTTCCGTTGAAGTTTAAATACAAGAGGTTTATTGGGCATAAGCCTAGTGCTTTTCATCTCTAGGCTTACTATAGGTGTTTTAATGCTTTCGATTAGCGTTTTTAACTTGGCTATACTTGGCGAATTCGTTTTTCCTTTCGAATACTTTTGGCAAAGTAGCAAAGCTTCGTTTGGGCGGTTGAGTTCAATAAGTAATGTTGCCTTATCGGCAATTAGGTTAAGTATTACTTCGTTGCTACTACCCAATGTTACTTCGTTTTGTATAAGTTTATCTAGGAAGTTAAGAAATACCTCGGGATTCAGAAACGTTCCGCTCGAGGCACGTAATTGCCTATAGAGGATCTTCGATTCGAGTGTATTACTATGTTGTTCGGCAGTTGCAACAAGCCAATAGTAGTACAGTGGTAGATGCTCCTTTTGTTGGGTCTTTTGAACGAACTTCTCAAATTCACTATTATTCAAAAGTAGTTGTTCGCTACTAAGGGGGGTATTTGAAGGGTGAACACGGTACGAAGCCGTATAAAGCGAGCCTTGAGGAATAGAAAAATAGGGTGCGAGGCTTAGCATTATGGCATAAGCCAAATCGTATTGCATGTATTCCGAGGCATTCCCTTTTTTAGCAATGTGCTTGTAGTATTCAGGCGAAACGCCTATTAACGAGCTTAATCTACCCTTTAGTATAGTAAGACTCTGATTCGCTGATTGCACAAGGTCGGGTAAACTCCACTCAGCAAGTTTTTCAGGTAGGGTAGCATGCTCAATAAATGTTTCATTAACTCCGTTATAATTTAGTCTTTCAGCCTTATTTGCCAAAATCATAAGCTTTATATAGGCAATAAAAGCGTAATCACGGCTAGATAACCACGGTTCTTTTTCGAGTTGTGCAATAGTTTCGAATAGCTCCTCATTAATGTTGCCCGTACGGTAGCTTGTAATATTCGTTTTAAGCAACGAAGCCTCGAGATAATCAGCCGATTGCTTTGTTTCCCTAGCTACAGATATAATACTATCGAGGGTATTGCTTTGCGAGTTGGGCAAGTTTTTCTTTTCAGCATTTTCGTACGATTTCCATAGTTTATTCAATGACGAAGTTTCGTTGCGTTGTGCATTTATTGTTCCGCCTACAAGGCAACCTAGTAAGACAAGGGTGTATTGTACAATGTTTACTTTCATAGCTACATGTGTTTTTAGTCTACATAATACCTAATTGATGAGCTAAATGCAAATGTAACTTTATTTCTTGTATCTTTGGTGTTGTTCATGCTGTAGCTTGTTTATGTAACAGTACTTTTCACTCTGCGGTACGAACATTATAGAAAAGCTAGTAACGAACATTATTTATCGTTGGATTTTATATAGAATATGGCACCGAAAAAAGTTAAAGCTTATGGCACCGATGGTGCAACTTTACCCCTTCATCAAATGGAAATTACGCGAAGGAAGCTAATGAAAAACGATATTGAAATGGAGATGTTATACTGTGGTATTTGCCACTCAGATCTCCATATGATACATAACGATTGGAACAGTACCATTTTTCCTATCGTTCCTGGTCATGAAATGATTGGTAGGATAACACGCATTGGCGAAGATGTAACGAAATTTAAAGTTGGAGACCTTGCTGGTATAGGTTGCATTGTTGATAGTTGTGGGCATTGCGAAGAATGTAAACAAGGCGATGAGCAACATTGCGTAAAAGGTTATACGCTTTCGTTTAACGACCCCGATCCTATTTTAGGGGGGACGCAGTTTGGTGGCTTCTCGCAGCTTTATGTGTGTAAGGAAGATTATGTGGTAAAAGTGCCTCCATTCGAAAAACTCGCTACTGCAGCTCCTTTGCTGTGTGCAGGTGTTACAGTTTATTCGCCGTTAAAACATTGGAATGTAGGACCAGGAAAAGAAGTTGGTGTGCTAGGTATTGGCGGGTTAGGTCATATGGCTATACAAATTGCTAAGGCAATGGGAGCTAGTGTTACGGTGTTTACCACATCCCCTTCGAAACGCAACGATGCCCTAAAGTTAGGAGCTCATCGCGTAGTAGTATCGACTAATAAAGATGATATGAAAACCTGCCCAAAACTCGACCTTATACTCGACACCGTTTCGGCTGAACATAACGTAAATTACTACCTTCGTAAACTTAAAACAGACGGAACTTTAGTTTTAGTGGGCTTACCAGCTGAACCGCTTAAAGTACAAGCCTTCGACTTAATTAAGAATCGAAAATCATTTTCGGGTTCAAATATAGGTAGCATAGCCGAAACACAGGAGGTGCTGGATTTCTGTTTCGAATATAATATTGTTGCGCAGTGCGAAATGATTCGTATGGATCAGGTGAATAAAGCATTCGAACGCCTTGAACATAACGATGTAAAGTATAGGTTTGTTATTGATATGAGTACACTTTGAATGTACTAATTGTCCTTGCAGAATTGTCAAGGCGTTTCTGTATAAGAAGAACCTTTTCGCTTTTTCGGAAAGGTTCTTTATTATTTCTTCTGAACTTTTTTCCTTTACTCCAATCCATAACGAGACTTGCTACCGTGCAAAGGTCTCACTATGATTGTTATTGGCGAGTAATCTACACAATGCAAATTCGTTTGTTAATGTGTGCCACGTGTTATTATGAGACCTTTGCACGGCAGTAAGTCAGATTATAGGTTGTTATCTATTTGGTA
>JASBZJ010000020.1 GCA_029983495.1 Porphyromonas sp. | reverse complement strand
TATAGCGAACACATACCACAAATACCTTCGCGACAGTCGTGATCGTAAGCAACTGGCTCTAAATCTTGGTTTACCAACTGTTCGTTAAGGATATCCATCATCTCAAGCACTGAGGCACTTTGCGAAACATTTTTAAGTTCGTAAGTTTCGAAGCGACCCTTTTCCTTTGGGCCGTGTTGGCGCCATACTCGCACTTTTATGTTTATATCTTTATCCATAATAGTCTCTCTCTGTATCAGGGGAAAAAATCGCTTATTTTTTATAGTTACGGGTTAATCGAACGGTAAATTCGTAATCGAGGGGTTCTTTGTGCATTACGGGTTCATTGTCGCGCCCCTTGTATTCCCAACACGAAACATACGAATATTGGTCGTCGTGGCGGAGTGCTTCACCTTCCTCTGTTTGGTGTTCAATGCGGAAGTGCCCACCACAACTTTCCTCGCGGTTCAGCGCATCGCGAGCCATAAGTTCACCAATTTCCAAGAAGTCAGCTAAGCGTAGAGCTTTTTCTACCTCGCCATTAAGATCCTCTGCCTTACCAGGGATGTGTACATCCGTCCAAAACAGATCCCTAAGTTCCTTAATCTTTTGAATACCGGTAAGCAAGCCTTCGCGACTACGAGCCATGCCTACGTATTCCCACATAACATTACCCAATGCTTTGTGAATACTATCAACCGAATGATGCCCTTTAAGGCTCATAAGATAGCTAATCTTATCGTTGATCTTTTTCTCAGCTTCGTCAAACTCAGGCAGGTTAGTACTAAACCTAGGAACCTGTATTTGATCGGCCAAGTAGTTTTGTATGGTATAAGGAAGGATAAAATACCCATCGGCAAGCCCTTGCATCAAAGCTGAAGCACCCAAGCGGTTAGCTCCATGATCGGAAAAGTTAGCTTCACCAATAGCAAATAAGCCAGGAATAGTAGTTTGCAACTCGTAATCGACCCATATACCTCCCATAGTGTAATGTATAGCAGGGAAAATCATCATAGGGGTTTCGTACGGATTGTCGTTGGTAATTTTTTCGTACATCTGAAAAAGGTTACCATATTTATCGGCTACTTTATCCTTGCCCATACGATTTATTGCATCGTCGAAATCGAGGAATACAGCAAGCCCTGTGGGGTTTACACCAAAACCCGCATCACAACGTTCCTTAGCAGCTCGGCTGGCTACATCGCGTGGTACAAGGTTCCCAAATGCGGGATAACGGCGTTCGAGGTAGTAATCGCGATCCTGCTCGGGTATGTCGTGTCCCTTTATTTCGCCCCGTTGCAAACGTTTTGCATCTTCAAGTTTTTTGGGAACCCAAATGCGACCATCATTTCGAAGCGATTCACTCATCAGGGTAAGCTTGCTTTGGTAATCGCCATGTTTAGGTATACAAGTTGGGTGTATTTGTGCCATACAAGGATTTGCAAAATACGCACCTCGCTTGTAGCATTGCCAAGCAGCCGAGCCATTCGATGCAATTGCATTGGTTGTAAGGAAGAAAGCATTACCATAACCGCCAGTAGCAATAACAACGGCATGTGCGGCATAACGTTCAATTTTACCAGTTACTAAGTTACGCACAATAATACCACGTGCTCGCCCATCAATAACAACAAGATCGAGCATTTCGTGGCGTGTATAAAGTTTTACATTACCCTTATGCACTTCCTTACTTAAGGCTGAGTAACAACCAAGAAGAAGTTGTTGCCCCGTTTGACCGCGAGCATAGAAAGTTCGCGATACCTGAGCCCCTCCAAACGATCGGTTATCCAAAAGCCCACCATACTCGCGAGCAAAGGGTACCCCTTGCGCAACACAAATATCAATAATATTGTTGCTTACTTCTGCCAAGCGGTACACATTAGCTTCGCGCGCACGGTAGTCGCCACCTTTAATAGTATCGTAAAACAACCTGTAAACCGAGTCGCCATCGTTTTGATAGTTCTTGGCCGCATTTATACCACCTTGAGCAGCAATTGAGTGCGCACGGCGAGGCGAATCCTGAATACAGAAGTTCATTACTTTAAAACCCATCTCGGCAAGCGAAGCAGCCGCCGAGGCTCCAGCTAAGCCTGTTCCTACCACAATTATATCGAGCCGACGTTTGTTGGCGGGGTTTACCAACAATTGGTGGTTTTTGTAGTTATTCCATTTGTCTTCCAAAGGCCCCTTGGGAACCTTAGGATCGAGTTTTGCTTCAAATTGTGTATTGTTATTATTGGTATTATCCATACTACAGTTTCCTTTCTATAAAAATAAAAGCGAACTAAGCCATTAAATGAAGCCCATAGTAGTATAGAACTACCGAGGCAAAACACAAAATTATTAGGGTAGTTACAATTGTAGAGATAACTTGGATGCGTTTGAGCCAAATTCCATTACTGCCACCTAGAGTATGAAGGGCACTCCAAAAACCATGATTCAAGTGGAACCATAAGGCAACCAACCAAACGATGTAAAGCACTACAAAAAGGGGTTGGGAAAAAGTATAACGAATAAGCCCAGCACCATCGTGAGGACCCTCTACACCGTTTATACTTGAAGCCAACGAAGGGTTACCTACAATTTCGGCATATTGCATTTTATACCAGAAGTTAAACAAGTGAAGCCCCAGGCCTAGAATAACTATTACGCCTAAAACGAACATATTCTTCGACTCCCAGCTAACCCCTTTAGGGCGAGCATTAATAGCATAACGGCTATGGCCACGTGCACGCCTATTTTGCAACGTAAGCATACTAGCATAAACAATGTGGATGACCGCTAAAACAGCCAAACCTAACGACCCTACTAGCGCATACCAGTGAGCACCTAAAAATTCGCAAATCTGGTTGTAGGCATCCGCACTGAATATTGCCACAAGGTTCATTGACATGTGGAAGAGCAGGAATAGTACAAGGCATAAACCCGAAATACTCATCACTACTTTACGTCCAATGGAAGAGTTGAATAGCCACATAAAAAATGTCGGTTTTCTAAAATACTTCTTTATTGTTTCCTTATATAAATCTTGGCTTTAAATGTGTTCTCCAGCCCTGTTTTACCCGTAATACCCCGAAAAAACAAGCTAAATTTGTACCAAAGCCTAAAATCCTCTTTTTAATCGGTTCGTTAGCACTACAACAATTCGAGCTGTAAACATTTGCTACAGTACTACAAACTACACTCCAATACTTACGCAAAGGTAACTATAAAATACCGAAAACAAGGTATATCGACTTAATGGGATTGCGCAGGAAATTGCAACTCTAAAGAAATTTGCTCATACATTTCCACACTGTTGTAACAAGTCAATTTGCAAAACCAAGTAAATTCATATGCTAAACCATCTTTCTCCTAGTTTCGTTATACAGTAAGTAACACCACATTTTTTAAACAAAATACGAACTGAAACAACAAACATAGAAATGCGTAGCACAAATAAGCATTATTTTACTAAGTGGTAAAATTTAAACCGACCGAGCAAACTCGAACAAAAAATAGCGTTCGCTCAAAAATTTACTCATGAATGAAAAAACAAAAGTGCATTGTTTTTTACGAAGGTAACACCTTGCCAACACACTTGGTTACTATAAACAAAAAAGAGTCCATCAAAAAATATGGGTTCATCAACTATAGCAAATTACCAAATTGCGTACTAAAGGGCTTGAATTGTTTGTATCTTTGCCATAAGAATATGTTCCCCTAATAAGTGATAAGGAGGCAAATGCAAGATATCGAAAAGTATTCCAAGGAAAACAAACCGAATGTGTATCATGTTCCTGTAATGTTACACGAAACGCTTACTGCTTTAGTGACCCAACCTAATGGTGTTTATATTGACGCAACCATGGGTGGTGCTGGTCACACAAAGGCTATTCTCGAAAAATTAGGCAACCAAGGAAAACTTTTTGCTTTCGACCAGGATCTTGATGCCGCAAGTAATGCACCTAACGACCCTAGGCTTACGTTTGTTGCCAGCAACTTTAGGTATATCGCCAATTGGATGGATTATTACCAAATTGATAAAGTTGATGGTATACTTGCTGATTTGGGGGTTTCGTCACACCACTTCGATACACCCGAACGGGGTTTTAGCTTTCGTTTTGATAATGCTCCTTTGGATATGCGTATGAATAACCAGGGGAAACTTACAGCGCAAGCTATACTTAATAATTACGAACAAGATGCACTTAATACTTTGCTTCGGAATTTTGGCGAACTCAACGATAGCCATAAATTAGCAACGCTTATTACTTCGGCTCGAACTCAAAAGCCCATTGTTACAGCTCAGCAACTTATTGATATTCTCGAAACAATGTTGCCTAAACAACCTCAACAACGGCACCGTAAGCTAAGCCGTATTTTTCAGGCATTACGCATTGAAGTAAATGACGAGCTAGGAGCTCTAAGCGACTTTTTAGAAGCCGCTGGCAATTTACTAAGCCCTGGTGGCAGGTTAGTGGTACTGAGCTATCACTCGCTTGAAGATAGATTGGTAAAGCAATGGATGAAAACCCAAAGTTTAAGTACTTCACTAGGGAATGAGAGCCTTATTTATGGCGAAAAACCTGGAAAAATGAAAATCCTAACGAGCAAAGGGGAAAAGCCAAACAACGAGGAAATTGCGCAAAATAGCCGAGCATCGAGTGCCAAGATGCGTGTTGCTGAACGCCGTATTGAATTTGTTTCATGAAGCTTACTGAAGAAGAATTCGATTTTCAAACTGCTAAAGAGGAGCAACCTTTAACCTCTTCCACAAAAGCTGATGAAGGCACCCATATGGAAGATGGTCAGGATGAGTATACCATAAGCCCTACCCCATTGGACGATGAACTTGAACTCAACGAGCCATATACGTGGGAGGAAGAACTAAACGACCTCTACCCCTCTGAAAATAAAGATGTGGAGGAGATTGAACCCTATGGGGATGAATCGGAAAGCGAAAAAGAGAACTTTACACCTAGCCCCATTGATGAAGACCCCAATAATAACAAGATAAACAACCAAAGTACTGAGCATGTTGACGAACAAAAGAGCTCATCAGAGTCTCAGAAAAAAAGGAAACATAAAGGGAACATAAAACTATCGAACTGGCTTAATGGAAACATTTTACGACCATTTCTAAATTGGCGTATCGTATCGGTTTTTCTACTCATTGCACTTCTATTCTTCCTAAATATATATTTAGGGTTCCTACGAATCAATAAGATAGGAAAGCTCGACCGCCTTGAAAAGCAATTACGACAAATTGAATACAAACAGCTTTTTATTACTGGTGAAATAAGCAAACTCGACAGGGAAGAAACAATCCTCGAAAACCTAAAAAAAAGTGGATCAACATTAATACCCGATAACGACCCTCCGTATGTGATTTATTACAATGGGCAGGAATTAGAAAAGCAACGCAAAAAAAATAAAGGAAAATAATAGGGTATATGGATATCGATAAGAAGAAAAAAGCCGAACACGATAGGCTACAAAGTGCTACTAGATACCGTAAAATTGTTGGATCCTTATTTGTTATTTTTGTTGTTGCAATATTGTACAAGGTTTTTAGCACAATGATTGTTGAAGGGCCACGTTGGCGCGAAATAGCCTCAACGCTTAGACCTCCGCGCGAAGAGCCTATTACGCCAGTACGTGGGAATATTTATTCTGCCGATGGAAAGCTATTAGCTATCTCTCCCCCCTATTACCGCATATACTTCGACTTTGGCTCAGAAAGCTTCGTTAATCTTCAAAAAAAAGGCCTAGTAAACGAGCGACTCGATAGCTTAGCGAACCTAGCGATGGAAACCTTTGTTGCACCTAGGTATAACAAAGCTGAGCTTTTAGCACATTGGAAAAAAGGAATTGCGAAGCGAAGCCGACACTGGGATTTAGCAGGAAAAGAAATTTCGTTCCTCGAGTACGACCAGTTTATGCACGCCCCCATAATGTATGTTCGGAACGAAAAGGGAAAGCGTTCTTCGAGTTCAATATACCGTTGCTTGTATTCCGACAACGTTAGCCGTAGGCAAAAGCCTTATGCTGCCCTTGCTAGTGCTACAATAGGGAACGTATATGGAACACCTGACTCGCTGGGATTTGCCCATGGTTCAGGCGGTATTGAGCTTGCCTACGACAGTTTACTTATAGGTACACCTGGTGTTGCCCGACGTAGCTACATTGGGGGGCGAAACACCACTACTATACTCAAAGATCCTACACCTGGGGCAAATGTTTATACCACCTTTGCCATGGATACCCAACGAGAAGTACATAAATTCTTAAAAAAGCGACTTTCGGAACTTAAGGCCGCCAGGGGAACTGCTATAGTTATGGAAGCTGCAACAGGTCGAATTATTGCAATGGCAAACCTTCAGCACAACGCTGGGGGCGACTCTACAAGTTACAGCGAAACTTACCCCATAGCATTTAACGACCTAATGGAGCCTGGTAGCACCTTTAAGGCTGCCACAATGATGGCTCTTATGGACGATGGTTATGTTACACCTCAATCTACATTTAATGTTGGCGAAGGATACTGGAATTACGGTGGAGCTACAATTAAGGATGGAAGGCAAAGCCGAGGAACTATAACCTATGCGCGTGCCATTGAAATATCGAGTAACATTGTACCTGCTAGTAGCGTAGTAAAATATTACGGCGATAACCCTCAACGCTACATTAATAAGATTAAAAGCTTTGGTTTTGGTCAGGATCTGCATCTTGAACTTCCCGGTTACCAAACAGCACGTATTAAGGATGCCTCGGACCCAAGGTGGAGTAAATTAAGCTTGCCTTGGATAGCCCACGGATACGAAACACAAATACCCCCCGTTATGATGCTAACCTTTTTTAATGCTATTGCTAATGGGGGTACTGTTTTTAGACCTTATTTGGTTGATAGCGTAGTTTCAAATTCTGGCGAAGTTCTTTATAAATTCCTTCCCCAAGCCATTCGCGATTCTATATGTAAACCTAAAACTATTGGCTACCTACGTAGTATGCTACGTGGAGTGGTCGAAAATGGTACAGGTAAGGCCGTAAATTCGCCCCACGTAGCCATATGCGGTAAAAGTGGAACTGCACAAATTGCTCAAGGTAGCTTTGGCTACCGTGGCGCAGGAAAAACTCACTCGGTAAGTTTTATTGGGTTCTTCCCCTATGATAACCCACGCTATACCTGCTTAGTTAATATCATTTCTCCTCGTAAAGATTTGTATCCTTCGGGGGGGAGTATGGCAGGTCCCGTAGTTCGTGAAATTGCCGAATATATGATTCTTTCAGCTCAGCGGGTTGATGTTAACCACTTACCACTAGCAAACAACACCTCGCTATCAAGCGAACAACTTTTTCCAAAACCTATACTTTACTCCGATAGCGAAATGCTTGCCCAACGAATGTGCATGAAAATAAAACCCGCAGAAGGGGTAAAAGCTACCGATTTAGTAGTTATTAGTAACGATAGTAATCCTAATCAAACTTTAATTGCCCATAAACAAAGTGTAGGTACTAAAAATACTATGCCAAACTTAATTGGTATGAGTGCATCTACTGCTTGTTTTGTTGCAAAAAAACATGGGCTTAACCTCCGTATATTGGGCATTGGACGAGTTGTTGGGCAAACAGTTCCGCAAGGAGCCTCTATAACCCCGGGGGAAATGGTTATAGTTACGCTTGCCTGGCCAAAACCAATCGCTGATAATAAAACCACTTCAACCGTAACTCAATAACGATTTAGCCTCCCATAACGAATGCCATGCTGATTGATAATAACACCTATTATAGCCCCGTAGAAGTACCTATACGGAATATACTCAACATACTGCAAAAAAAACTCACCTTTATACCTTCGCACTTCAATTTCGATATTACTTTAAAAGGAATTACAACCGATTCGCGTAGGGTACAAAAGGATATGCTTTTTGTTGCTATTGATGGCGTAAACGACAACGGTCAACATTACACCCAAATGGCTCTGAAAAATGGAGCCATCCTTGTGATAGGGAGTTCTGTGCTTAGTGAAGACGAAAAAGAGCTATTCGAAAAACAAGGCTCGGCGTACCTAAAAACCGAGTCAACACGCGAAGTAACATCTCTACTAGCTCCGATGTTCTACGGATACCCAGCAAAAGAACTACAGATAGTTGCCGTTACTGGGACCAATGGTAAAACCACTACTACGACCCTACTTTGGAACCTTTTTACCCAATTCGGCTATAAGTGCGGACTTATAGGAACTGTTGAAAACAGAATAGATACTGAAGTGGAAGAAGCTGTATTAACAACCCCCGATGCAATAGCCCTTGAAAAGTTATTCTATAGGATGAAAGTTGCTGGTTGTACACATGTTTTTATGGAAGTTTCGTCGCATGCATTGGCTCAACACCGAACGGATGGTATTCCTTTTGTTGGGGCTGTTTTTACAAACCTTTCGCGCGATCACCTCGATTACCACGGCGATATGCTAACTTACAAAAAAACTAAAAAGAAACTATTCGATGGACTTGATAGTACCGCCTTTGCCCTAGTTAATGCCGATGATAGAACCTCGGCATATATGCTACAAAACTGCAACGCAAAACCCTTGCACTATGGCATAAAAGCACCTGCAGAATATAGAGCACGTATTATTGAAAAGGATTTTGATGGTACCGAGCTTTTACTAAACGGGAAAAGTGTATGGGTAAAACTAACTGGGGTATTCAATGTATACAACCTTCTTGCCGTTTGGGGCGTTGCAAACCAGTTACTACCCAATGTTAGCGAAGATGAATTGCTTGTTGCACTTTCAAAATTAAACCATGCTACAGGGCGATTCGAGGTTATACGAAGTGCTTGTTGTACAGCTATTGTAGACTATGCACACACACCCGATGCATTAATAAAAGTACTCGAAGCTATTGAGCAAGTTGCTCCTAGTAATAGCCGAATTATTGCCGTTATTGGTGCAGGCGGAAATCGCGATAAGGGAAAAAGGCCATTAATGGCAAAGGAAACATACAAACGTTGCCATGTGCTAATACTTACTAGCGATAATCCTAGAAACGAAGATCCACAAGCTATAATAAATGATATGCTTGAGGGGCTTTCGCCAAACGAACAATTAAATACATTACAAATTGTTAGCCGTAAGGATGCCATACACACGGCATTACGCCTCGCAAAAGCTAACGATGTAGTGCTTGTTGCCGGTAAAGGACACGAAACTTATCAGGAAATAAACGGTGTTAAGCACCATTTCGACGACGCCGAAGTAATAACAAACTACATGAACATTCTTACCTCAGCCAATTAGCTGAGAGTGGCTTTTGATTGGCTCTTCCTCCACAACACATATTTGTGAATTCATAATTAAGCCACATGTTCGTTGCAAAAAAAAGTAACTCATCGTTTTTCTTTAATTGTAAAACCGCTTTTAACTAAACATGCTTTACTACCTTGCTGACTACCTCGATAAATGGGACTTTTCGGGTGTTCGCCTCTTACGATATGTATCGTTCCGTTCTATTATGGCGTTCGTTGTTGCCCTACTTTTTACAACTTGTATTGGCGGAAGTATTATTAGGTATCTTCACAAAAAATCGATTGGCGAAACAATTCGTCAACTTGGGCTTGAGGGGCAACAACGTAAACACAATACCCCTACGATGGGAGGGCTTATAATAATTGCCGCAATACTTTTACCCACACTATTATTTTGCCGACTCAATAACGTATACATTCTGTTAATGCTCTTCACCACTGTTATGATGGGGCTAATAGGGTTTATCGATGACTACATAAAGGTTTTCAAAAAACGTAAAGATGGGCTTAAAGGAAAATATAAAATAATTGGACAAGTTTTTACTGGTCTGGTTGTGGGTATGGTACTATACTTAAGCCCAAGCGTTACTATTCGCGAAAATATCGAAACCTACAATAAAGAAGACAGCCGAATAGAATCGGTGGACTTTTCGCCTGAAGAAGTAAAAAGTACGCGAACAACCATTCCGTTTGTAAAAAACAACGACTTCGACTATGCCGAGCTTATTCCAGCAAAGGACAAAGATATTAAACAAGCCTTAGGCTGGGGGCTTTATGTTGTAATTATTATTCTTATTGTAACCTTTATAAGCAACTGCGTAAACCTTACAGATGGGTTGGATGGATTAGCTAGTGGTACCGCGGCTCCTGTAGGGGTTGCTCTCCTAGTTCTTGCTTATGTATCGAGCCACATATCGCTAGCATCGTATCTAAATATCATGTTTATTCCTGGAACAGAAGAACTAGTTATTTTTGCAGCTGCCTTTATAGGAGCAACCATTGGCTTTCTATGGTTCAACAGTTTTCCCGCTCAGGTTTTTATGGGTGATACAGGTAGCCTTGCACTTGGGGGAATTATTGGTGTGTTTTCCGTTCTCATTCGTAAGGAATTATTGCTACCTATTCTTGCTGGTCTTTTCATTGTCGAGGGGCTCTCGTCGCTCATTCAAATAAGTTACTTCAAAATAACCCGAAAAACTACTGGTACAGGGAAACGCATCTTTAAAATGTCGCCCCTACACCACCACTTTCAAAAAGCTGGAGATACTTCTATAGACGCCCTTATTAAACGACCACACAAAACAATCCCCGAAAACAAGGTAACTGTCCGTTTTTGGCTTATTTCAATTATTCTCGCAGCTTTTGCCGTTGCAACCTTAAAGATGCGCTAACTTTTAAACCATAAATAGATTATACTTCTATGGCTAAAACTCTTTTTTTGCTCGATGGATTTGCTCTTATATATCGTGCCTACTTTGCTTTTTACCAAGTAATCCGCAAAAATAGCAAAGGCGAAAATATAAGCACCCTCTACGGCTTTACGTCCACTCTACTTGATATTATCAAAAAATATAACCCCGATGCCATTGCTGTAGCCTTTGAACACCCCGAGGGAAACTTTCGGGAAGAAATTTATTCCGATTATAAAGCGCAACGCGATACAATACCCGAAGATATTGTTTCTTCGCTTGATAGGATTTTTCTTCTTCTCGAAACAATGAATATTCCCGCACTATCCATAAAAAACTACGAGGCCGACGATGTTATTGGAGCAGCGGCTAAGCAAGCTGAAAAAGATGGTTATAAAGTGTACATGGTAACCCCCGATAAGGATTTTAGCCAACTTGTTACCGAAAACGTGCGAATATTAAAACCAACTTCGCGAGGTTTAGAAGAAATGGGGCCAAAAGAAGTTTGCGAAAGATACAGTTTAAAACAACCATTGCAAATGATCGACTATCTAGGGTTAGTGGGCGATGCTAGCGATAATGTACCTGGATGCAAAGGAATAGGCGAAAAATCAGCAAAAACACTTTTAGCCGACTACAATACCATCGAGGAAATTTATAATAATATCGAAAAGGTTAAACCCTCATTCCAAAAAAAACTTCTAGCCAGCAAGGCCGATACTCTCCTTTCGAAAGAACTTGTAACTATAGTTACTCATATCCCCAACTACGCATTCGATTTCGACGAATTCTCGAATTGGAGCATTCATTCTGAAGCAGTTCTAGCCCTATTAAAGGAATTCGAGTTTTCTTCGCTAATAAATCGCTACTACCCCAAAACCCAAACACAAGCTCAACCTTCGCTATTCGATTCTACTTTGGCTTTATCCGAAAATTCGGCTCCAAAAACAATAGGCAACAAACAAAAACCTCTACCTTCTAAGGCTGAAGAGCAAAGCACTTCGCTTCAGCAACGATTCTCATTCCTATCGTTCAAGGCAATACCTATGAACTATACGGTGGTAGATGACGAAAAGAAGCAGGCTGAACTTTGGCAAACCTTGGCTAATGCACACCATTTTGCCTTCGATACTGAAACGACCTCGCTAGATACATTTCAAGCAGAGTTAGTTGCGATGAGTTTTTGTACCGAACCTGGAAAAGCCTTTTTTCTCCCAATACCAGAAAATAGGCTTGAAGCGATAGAACTACTAGCCCCTTTAAACGAACTGATGCAAAACCAAAGCATCCTTAAAGTAGCTCAGAATGCCAAGTACGACACCAAAGTGCTTTCGAAATATGGTATTACATTCCCCCAACCACTCTTCGATACACTCATTGCCCACTACCTTGTTGATTCTGACCGCAAGCATAGCCTCGATGCCATGGCTGAAGAGTATTTTAGCCATACAATGATACCCTATAGTTCGCTTTCGGATAAAAAGGATTTTACACTCCGAAACGATGTGCCTACTTACAAACTGGCTATTTATGCGGCAGAAGACGCTGATGTTACGCTTCGCCTACACCTTGTTCTTGACCAATTACTTAAAGAGGAGCAACAAACCGAGCTTTTCAACAAAGTAGAAATGCCACTAGTACCCGTACTAAAGGAAATGGAAGAAATTGGTGTAAAATTCGACCCAAATGCATTAAGTAAAGTAGAACAAGCCCTCGATGAACAAGCCACAAAGCTAGCAGAAACAATATATAACGAGGCTGGCGAAACATTCAATATTAATAGCCCAATTCAAGTTGGAAGTATCCTTTTCGAAAAGTTAGCCATCGATAGAAACCCGAAAAGAACAAAAAAGGGAGGATATGCTACGGGCGAGGATGTACTAAGTAAATATGCAACCTCACACCCAATTGTAAACCACATATTGCAATATCGTGGTGTAACTAAACTACTAAATACCTACGTTCGAACCTTACCAAGTTATGTGCATAGCGATGGTAGAATACATTGCAACTTTAACCAAACGATTACAGCAACAGGGCGTTTATCGAGTAGCGACCCTAACTTGCAAAATATTCCCATCAGAAGCGAAATCGGGCAGGAAATAAGAGCAGCCTTTGTGCCGTCAAACAGCGAATATGTTTTTTTAAGTGCTGATTACTCGCAAATTGAATTGCGCCTAGCGGCTCATATGAGCGAGGACTGTGGTCTTATTAATGCATTTAAAGAAGGTACCGACATACACCAAATAACAGCCGCTAAGCTTTATCACATAAAACCTACTGAGGTTACCAACAACCAACGAGCATTTGCTAAGCAAGCAAACTTTGGAATACTATACGGAATAACTTATTTCGGGCTTAGCCAACGGCTACAAATACCCGTTAGCGAAGCAAAAAAGCTCAAGGACGATTACCTAAAAGCCTTCCCCAGAATTCTTACTTTCACTGAAGAGGCTATAAACAAAGCCCACGAAAACGGTTATGCCGAAACTATGCTTGGTCGACGACGGTACCTATCCGATATATATAGCGAAAACAATACTGTAAGGAGTTCAGCGGAAAGGAATGCAATAAATACTCCCATACAAGGAACAGCCGCGGACCTTATAAAGATAGCTATGGTACGAATTAGCCAGAGAATGAAGCACGAAGGTATGAAAAGTAGGATGATTCTTCAAATACACGATGAACTTAACTTCGATGCCTTAAAATGTGAAGTAGAAAAGCTTAAGGGTATTGTTGAAGAGGAAATGATTAATGCACTTGGAGAACTAAAAGTACCCCTTGAGGTTTCGGTAGGCGTAGGTAATAACTGGCTCGAAGCTCATTAGAGACCTTAAATAGGGAAAGAGGAATCTCTCTTCGGGTGTTGCCGAGAGGAGGCTTTGCAGAATACCTCAAATACAAGGCACATAGCTTGGGAACAATGAGAGCGTACTTTATGTACGCCAGCAAAGTTCGAATTGCTTTAGTGATGCTGTTTATAAGGTATTTTGCAAAACCTCTATTAGGAAGGAAGTCAACGAAATGGAACCAGCTACAAAGGCCACCCATTCAAAAAAAACGGGTCTCCACAACCCATCCAAGCTGCAGAGACCCCAAACAAAACACTGTTAGAAATTATGAAACACGTACGCGAGATGAGATTTGAACTCATACACCAAAAGCGGCACTACCCCCTCAAAGTAGCGTGTCTACCAATTCCACCACTCGCGCATATCAATACCTCCTAGAACACTTCACTCAACGAAAGCTTCCTTATCTTAACAAGAGTTAGAAGATTAGGCTAGAAGTGCCCAAGACAGGACTCGAACCTGCACGTCGCGAAACACTCGCACCTGAAACGAGCGCGTCTACCAATTCCGCCACTTGGGCTCAGATCCTCTGTTATCTTCTCAGTGAACTAAAGAGCATTAAATCATAAAAGCTGGCTAAGGTTCGCTTACCTCAGCTCGAAGGTAAAACTTCTTTTCAAAGAAGGCGCCCTTTTTATGGGGTGCCTCTTCTCTTTTGCGGTATGGACGGGACTCGAACCCGCGACCCCCTGCGTGACAGGCAGGTAT
>JASBZJ010000019.1 GCA_029983495.1 Porphyromonas sp. | reverse complement strand
ACAGCACTAGCTATATCAGCTATATTTGTAACATTTGGTGATAATTTTACCATTAAGTGCTTACTATACACCCTACGAACGGCACTAACTACGGCTTCGGCACTTTCGCAACATGTACCAAAAGCCATTCCTCCCTCCTTAACATTGGGGCAGGAAATGTTCAGCTCAATTGCAGGGATTTGCTGCAGAGTATCGATTATTTCGGCTGTTTGGCAATAACTATCGATATCCGAACCGCTTACGTTAACAATTAAAGCGGTGTTATAATCCTTTATAATGGGGTAAATGTATTCAACAAAATAATGCACGCCTTTATTTTGTAACCCAACAGCATTAAGCATTCCCGAAGGGGTTTCGGCCATACGGGGATATGGGTTGCCCTCACGTGGCAACAACGTTGTTCCTTTAACAACAACACCGCCCACTTGCGAAAGATCCACAAAATGGGTATATTCGGTTCCGTAACCATAAGTTCCCGAAGCACCTAATACGGGATTGCGTAAAACTAATCCCTTACCTAAATTGATGGGTTGCATCATATATTCACTAATTTATCAGCGCGAAATACTGGTCCTTCGCTACAAACACAAACATTACCTTGCGTAGTTTTTTCTACACAACACAAACATACGCCAATTCCACATGCCATACGATTTTCGAGCGATAGTTCACAGGGAACACCCTTCGCTTTTGCCATTCTAGCAACTGCGTTCATCATGGCACGAGGACCACAGGTAAAAACCGATGTATAGTCCTCTACCCAAGCTGGCAACTCAGTAACAAAACCTTTTTTCCCCAGTGAACCATCTTCGGTAGAAACCTGCAATGAACATATTGCATGAAGCTCTTCACGAAAAACAAAAAGCTCCTTACTACGAGCACCATAAAGAACTGTAGGGGTAATACCATCGTTTTGCAAAGCTTCAGCAAGCATACGAATAGGTGCAATACCTACTCCACCTGCAACTAACAAAGGCTTACTCCCTACAAACTGTTTGTTTGTAGTAAAGCCATTCCCAAGAGGACCAATAATATCGAGCAAACTCCCAACAGTTAACGAACGCCACCAAGTTGTGGCCTTACCCACTTGCTGGATAAGAAACGATAATTCGCCTCTTGTGGCATTGAATGAAGCTATTGAAATTGGACGACGTAGAAAAACGTCGGGAGCATTTGCCGCAATTTGCACAAATGAGCCTGGTAATGGATGCCATGAACTAGCAACATCTTTAGGGAGTGCTACAGTTATTATGTAGTAGCAACTATTAAGCGATGTATTTGATACAACAACCGCTCTTGTGGTAAGGATTTTCTTCATTAGCCTTTCCGTTCAGTTCCTAATTGCAAAGATACTACAATTTAGCTACTTATAAAAACTTTGCACCTACAATAATTGCGAGTTGCAGGCTTAAACTAAGCATGGCATGCAGACGTATCTCGTAAGATATTATACACAAAAAAACACTCTTTATTACCTTGTTTTTGTTCGTTGTTCCTAGGTAAAAATACCATTCATGCAATTCCCCTCTTTTTACTCGTAAGTAAAACTCAAAACTAAGGAATCTTTATTTGAGATTACTGTGTGGATTCATAATCCTTATTGGGCAGCAAAAAAAACAGGCAAAAGCAACTTTTTGCTACCTTTGATGTGTAATTCAATGGGGCTAAACCTTTAAGTCATGAATACACTGGATACAATACTGATAATTAACGGGCCAAACTTAAATATGTTAGGTAAACGCGAGCCGAACATATACGGAAACGAAAGCTTTGAACAGTACTACAACACCAAACTTCTACCCTATTACGAGCATCTCGAATACTTTCAGAGTAACTACGAAGGGGCAATTATCGATAAACTTCAGCAGGCAAACGAATGTAAGAATTCCATCAAAGGCATTGTGCTTAACCTAGGAGCTTATACTCATACATCATTAGCCATAGCTGATACTCTTCGCGCCATTTCAATTCCCATAATCGAAGTTCATATCAGTAATATTTTTTCGCGCGAGGCAATACGCAGGGTTTCGCTGATATCCGAATCATGTAAAGGTGTTATTGCAGGTTTTGGGCTACAAAGCTATAAACTAGCCATTGAAGCTCTTTTAGAATTATAGTATCATACCCAAAAAAAATGGGGTACTACATTACGCCTTAGAGTAAAACTGAAAACTAGAGAACTAAACCATGACTAAAAAACTCACAAAGATTGTTGCAACAATATCGGATTTACGCTGTGATGAAGACTTTTTACGCTCGCTTGTAAACGAAGGTGTAAATGTTTTTCGATTAAATACAGCACATATGACCATTGAGGGGATGGATAAAATAATCGATAATGCCCGAAAAGTTAGCCCCTACATAGGCATACTTATCGATACAAAAGGTCCTGAAATACGTACCACCAAAGTTTCAGTACCCATAAGCTTCAAAACTGGCGATATGGTTACTGTTAAAGGGAGTAAGGAAAAGGAAACAACCCCCCAAACCATATACCTCTCGTACGAAAACATTCATAAAGATGTTCGCATCGGAACACATATTCTTATTGACGATGGCACCCTCGAGCTTATTGTACTTAGCATCGAAGGTGATACCATTCTCTGCAATGTATTAAACGATGGCGAACTGGGGAGTCGCAAAAGCGTTAATATACCAGGCTGTAGAATTGAACTACCTTCGGTAACCGAACGCGACAAACTGTTTATTGAGCATGCTATTGAGAAGGATGTATCGTTTATTGCACACTCCTTTGTACGTACCAAAAACGATGTTATTGCGGTAAAACAGATCCTCGACGAACACAATTCGCAAATTGCTATTATTTCGAAAATTGAAAATCAAGAAGGTGTTGATAATATCGATGAAATTCTTCAAGTTTCATATGGAATAATGATTGCACGAGGCGACTTAGGCATCGAAGTTCCAATCGAAAAAATCCCGGCCATACAACGAACCATAATTCGCAAATGCATCGAGAGGAAAAAACCAGTTATAGTAGCAACACAAATGCTACATACAATGATTAAATCACCTCGCCCAACACGTGCCGAAGTTTCGGATGTAGCTAACGCTATTTATTATCGAACTGATGCGGTAATGTTAAGTGGTGAAACTGCTAGTGGGAAGTACCCCATCGAAGCTGTTCGAACGATGACTCGGATTATTATTGAAGCTGAAAAGAGTAGAACTACAGCAAACGATATTCGAGTTCCGATTGAAGGAGATGACCTAACAACAACATCGTTTCTTGCAAAGCAAGCAGTAAAAAGTGTTTCAAAACTGAATGTAAAAGCATTAATTGCTGATAGCTACACGGGTAGAACAGCAAGGCATTTGGCTGCATTTCGTGGTATTGTTCCCATATACGCAATTTGTTATCTCGAACGAACCACACGCGAACTTTCGCTTTCGTATGGGGTTACCACAGAGTATATACCACTTGAAGAAGGGAAAAAAGAAGATCTTATAGGAGCTTTGAAAAAACTTATCGAAGAGGGATTTCTTACAAAAGAGGATAGGGTTGCACATATGAGCGGAAATGTCGGGGCTGCTGGTTCAACTACACGGTTAGAAATCGAAACTGTACGTAGGTTAATAAAGGAATTTGGTAACAACGAATAAGATTGCTCGAGTTACAGAGGAGCCAAGTGAAAACCGACTAAGAGAATAAGCCCCATCCAAATTTATATACTATGACCTTTATTTCTGAGGAGATTGAGCGTTATATCGACGAGCATTCGACTGCCGAACCCAAGGATTTTACAAACCTCCGTCGCGAGGCATTTGTTCATCTTTTACAACCCCGTATGCTTTCGGGGCATGTACAAGGGCAACTACTACGTATGTTAGTAACGATTGCCAAACCACATAATATCCTCGAAATTGGTACATACAGTGGCTATACCACCCTAGTTTTGGCAAAAGCTTTAGATGAAGTTTGTTGTACTACTAGCAAAGTTTACACTATTGAGGCTTGCGATGAACGCGAGGATTTTATTCGCCAGTCAATCGATAAGCTACAACTAAGCCATCGTATTGAATTAATTATTGATAAAGCAGAACACGTTTTGCCCACACTGGTAACCCAACATTACTTCGACTTTATTTATATCGATGCAAACAAACGCCACTACAGCAATTACTACAAAACAATTATTGACCATTTGCCTAGTGGAGCCATTATTATTGCTGATAACACCTTATGGGATGGAAAAGTTATTGCCACTACCAAGCAAACCGATGCCCAAACAAAAGGCATACTAACTTTTAATACACTTGTTGCTTCCGATCCACGTATCGAAACCGTTATCCTCCCCTTAAGAGATGGGCTAACACTTATGCTTAAACGATAAACAGTTACCTTTGTGAGTATGTATAAAGCAAACGGAATTATTCCATCGGAGGCATACGCCTCAAATGATTTCGAAATAATGGCTCCTGCGGGTAGCTACGAGTCGCTTATGGCAGCAATAAACGCTGGTGCTGATAGTATTTACTTTGGTATAGGAGGGTTAAACATGCGTTCAGGGTCAGCGGCAAATTTTACCAATAACGACCTCTATCGCATCGTTGAGATTTGTAATAAACACCACGTAAAAAGCTATCTTACGGTTAATACTATTATTTACGAAAACGACCTAGCGAAAATGAAGTCCGTAATTGACGATGCAAAAAAAGCGGGCATTTCGGCAATTATAGCTTCGGACGTTGCCGTAATGCAATATTGCCATCAAAATGGAGTTGAAGTACACCTTTCAACACAGCTCAACATTACCAATGCCGATTCACTCCAATTTTATGCACAGTTTGCCGATGTTGTGGTGCTGGCTCGCGAACTAAACTTAGAGCAGGTTCACCATATCTATAGCGAAATAAATTCGCGCCCTATACTTGGTCCCAAGGGAAAACCTGTACGAATTGAAATGTTTGCCCATGGGGCATTATGCATGGCGGTTTCGGGAAAGTGTTATTTAAGTTTGCACGAACTTGGACGTTCGGCAAATCGTGGCGAATGTGGACAAATATGTCGTCGCCCATACCGTGTTTTTGATAAAACTAGCGACGTAGAACTCACCGTAGAAAATGAAAATATTATGTCGCCTAAGGATTTGAAAACAATCCACTTCATGAACAAGCTAATTGATGCTGGAGTAAGAGTTTTTAAAATAGAGGGGCGAGCCCGTGGTCCTGAATATGTCGATACTGTTGTACGTTGCTACAAAGAAGCCATTAAAGCTGTTTGTAATGGCACTTTTACTCACAAAAAAATTGAATGTTGGAACGAACAACTAGCTACGGTTTTCAATCGTGGTTTTTGGAATGGGTATTACTTGGGGCAACGTTTAGGAGAGTGGACTTCGGACTACGGTTCGGTGGCAACAAAACAGAAAGTTTATAAGGGGAAGGTTACTAATTATTTTTCCCGATTGAAAGTGGCCGAACTTACCCTCGAAGCTGGCGATATTTCAATCAACAACACCTTACTTATTACGGGGCCTACTACAGGTATTGTACGAATTTCACCAAACGAAATAAGGCTAAACAATACTCCCGTTACCATTGCCCCAAAAGGGAGCGTGGTAAGTATTCCCTGCCCCGAAAAAGTTCGTGTAAACGACCGACTATATTCCTTCGAAGAACGAGTAATAAAACAACCGTCGTTTAATAACAAATAGTATTTATCTTATACTTGTATGAAAAATCGACCAATTATTTCACCCTCACTACTTTCGGCGAATTTTCTGAACCTTCAACAGGATGTGGAAATGATTAACAACAGCCAAGCCGATTGGCTCCATATTGATGTTATGGATGGGGTTTTTGTTCCAAACCTTTCGTTCGGGTTTCCTATTCTCGAAGCGATTAAGCCCATAACAAAAAAACCGCTCGACGTACACTTAATGATTGTTGATCCCCTAAAGTTTCTCGATCAACTTGCCAGCCTCGAAATAGCAAATATGCTAATACATTACGAAGTTTCGCCACACTTACATCGTTCGTTATCGGCCATTCGGAATAAAGGAATAAAAGCAGGCGTTACACTAAACCCTCATACCCCCGTAGAACTTATTTATGATGTGCTTGATGAATGCGATATGGTTTTATTAATGAGTGTGAACCCCGGTTTTGGAGGTCAAAAATTCATTCCACGTATACTTAATAAGGTTCAACGACTTAAAAAGGAAATACAGCGACGAAACCTGGATACAATTATTGAAGTTGATGGCGGAGTTAACCTCGAAACGGGGCAACAACTACTCGATGCAGGAGTAGATGCCCTTGTGGCTGGCAATTACGTTTTCAAAGCACCCGATCCCCTCCTTGCTATTAGCAAGCTAAAGCAATTAACGGTTCAAAAAAAGTGATTGACAAGGAAGCTCGAGCTTTCCTTAATAAACCATCGCTAGGAATTATTTCATTTTTTATTCCTGGCATAATCCTTGCCGAGAATTATATTTCGGCTAAGCTTTATTGTGCGCTTGTTACAAGTGCATTACTTTTATTTTCAGTTGCCGTTTTAGTAGTTGTCTACTGTTATTACAAAAAAAGGAGGATTTACTTTTGGAGCTTTGGTGTTGTGGCATATCTCAGCTTTACATTAGGTTATATAGTTAGCTACAGCGAGCAACATTCATTACGTATTACAGTACAACAAAAAAGTAGCCCTATAGAAGCAATCGTAACAAATGATATTGTTCAAACACCAAAGGCAACTAGAATACCCGTAACCATACAGAAAGGCAATAGCGATATTGTTGGAGCCAAACTATTGCTTTACGACTACCGCAAAAAAATAAATAACCTACAACTTGGCGACACAATACAATGTAAAATACGTAAGATCGAAGAGCAAAAAAAAACACGGTCAACTAGTTATCGCCATTGGTTACGATGTAAAAATGTAGTTGCAACTGCAACCATAAGTTGGGACAATACTCCCCTAATTATAAAACAACAAAAGGGAGTTACCACAATGTACCAATACGCCCAGCAATTCCGCAACAAACTATTGAAACGTATCGATATGATGCCCATCGGTAACGACGTAAAGGCTTATTTAAAAGCTGTTTCGTTAGGATACAAAAGCGATGAGGCCTTACAAATTCAGCAAAGTTTTCGGGTAGTGGGGGCTGCTCATATTCTTTCTGTAAGTGGGTTTCATCTTATAATTGTGTGTGGCTTTATATCACTTCTATTTAGCTGGATAGATTTTTTCCCGCAAATAAGATTTATTAAACCATGCACAACACTTTTAGTTGCTTGGGGGTTTGCCTTTATTACAGGTCTAGCAGCTCCCACAATTCGGGCAGCATTAATGCTTTCGCTATACCAATTAGCGAAGTTATTAAACATACCTAGCGACCCCAAGAATCTCCTCTTCTTTACCGCATTTACACTACTACTTTTTCATCCAGGATATATTTTCGACATAGGCTTCCAACTAAGTTTTACTGCGGTATTATCAATACTAGTTTTTCTTCCTTTTTTCAAGTTACAAAAGCTAAGCAATCGTAACCCTCTATTGTTTTTAGTGTATCGCGGGTTTGCTCTATGTATTTCAGCCCAAATTCTAACCATTCCACTAATACTGTACCATTTTGGATTAATACCGATAACTTTTGTTTGGAGTAACTTGCCACTTGTGTTTATAGCAACTCTAGTAATTCCCATAACCCTTGTAACAGTTCTTCTTAATCCATTAATTCATTCTATACCATGGTTATATAGTTTTATAGTACTCGTACTTAATAAATTAAGCGAAATTACGCTACGTGTACTTACGATTTTTACACCTTCACCTAAGCTAGTTATTTCAGCAAAACTTAATGGCACACAGTTAATTGGTTGTTACTTGTTAATTGTTGCACTATATATAGCACTTCTAAGGTTATACCAACATGCAGGAATGGAAGAGAAAAAAAACACCTCTGCAAACTATAGGAAGAAAACAACAAAGAAAAATCCCTCATGCGATAAAACAGAAAGAAAAATTTACTAGAAGTATTACAGAGGGAGACGACGTTTACACACCATTCGAAACATAAGGATATAACAAAATAGGGTTATTTACCGAAGAAGAATACTAAACAAAAACCCATTTATTTAGTGAAGGAATAATAGGGTTAGGTACTTTTAAGGCTCTCAATAGAAGAGAATTAATTACCTTTGTGAAGGAGAAAAAGAAATTAAATGGATGAACCCTACCCATTTATTTTCAACTCGGCGAGAGCGTCGGCGAGTAAGTATACTAATAACAGCCATATTTGTTTATGAGTCATAAGCTTTTAAATGAAAGAATAGTTAGTGCCATTAATGAATACAAGAATAAAGAGGGGTGGGCCTCAATTGAGGATAGAAATTTTACCCGAAAAATTTTCTCGGGAAAACACTCCGCTAAGGATCTTGATTGGTTGAAAGACTTTATTAAACGACACAACCAAATATTTTCTTGGAAGGAAAATGGCACATCCTTTTTAGTTAAAAAGAAAGATAAGCAGAAAAAGAAAGGTAGTACGACGGCCTTTCGATGGAAGCGACTCTTTAGAAAAATGCTGATCTTTATAAAGGAACTCCTTGGCTTACGCAAGAAAAGGAGAAAACACAAAAAAACATCAGCAACTAGTAACAGTTTACAACAAAGCAACTTAGCCCTTCAAAATTACAAAGAAAGCAGTAATAATAAGCCAAAGTCCAAACCGAACGAAAAGAGCGAGAGAACATACAAACCTAAACAACAAGAACAAAATAAGCAATGCGGTGCTGGAGGCGTAAGTAACAAGCCGAAGCATGGCGTAGTTGAGCTTTCGGGTAACCCTATTCGTAGTAAAAAGGAACCTCAAAAACGGAACGATTCGGGATCTCGGGTTCTACACGAAAAAAAGAACGATGAGTTTAGACTTTCAGCATTTGCTTCATTTACCCCATACAATGCATACGTTGATGCATGCAATAAGCTCATTCCTACGCTTTCCGAAAATGTTTTTGCAACATCGCTCGAAGGCGATTTTGATGTAGCCAAGGTAAACTTACTTGTTTATCTAGCACACCTATTTACTATTAGGTATCGTAATAAGGAAGTAGCGATAAACAGCCACGGGGCGACATTCCATACGGGTTTATTTAACAGCGAAAACGAACCCATATATATGCTTTTTTTACGGAGCAACGAAAACGGTAAGGAGCAAAGCAAACGGTATACCTCCCCCCTTTTTAGGTTCGATAGGTTCATTGTACGAAGTAACAATGAGCAAAATTCGAGCATTGACACTCTATTCCCATCTCTTCCCCAACTTAATTCACCGCTAACATACACAAATGTTCAACTTCAGCAACTTGTTTTTGACGCTTCATTACCTATTCAAAAAGAGGCATCAAACGAGTTTTTAAAGAGTAACTTGTTTTATTTACCCACCGAGTTGCTCGAAACAATTCCTGCCCTCGAAAACTTTAAGCCAAAATTCGATGAACTAAAAGGGGCAAAAAAAGTGGCCTACATGAAACAATTGGCCAACGATGCTCAAAACAACTACGATGCTTTCGAACAGGTTGCGCATAAGTTGCAGATGGAAATAGAAAAAGGTCTCGAAAAGGCTCGACTAAATCCTCTTTCGCTTATCCCTGGCATCGATACTAATAGCAACGAAATTGTGTTCGTTATGCCAATCTTCTTTTCCTCCTCGGGTATTCCCCAGCTAGTTGCACTCGTTTCATTTATGAATAATAGCTACTCGGTTACCTCGCTTAGTACACTATCAAAGGCAACTCTAATGATACGACTTTTAGCTTCACTTCCCGAAAATTGGATTTCTACTCAACAAAAACAATAACTCCACACAACAGAATCAACAATAATAATAGTCTTTAGTTAAAGAAATACCATGAACAACGAACCTTGGAATACTCCAAACGATTTCGATTCATACAATAACACTACCCTCCAAGAAAACTCTGAACCGAAATCAGAAATCATTTTTAATACCAACGATGACTACATTGCTTTTATTCGAAACACAATAAAGGACAATACCCCACCCAAGGCATGGCTAACGCTTGACATGCTTACGGAAATTTTGGACAAACAACAAGTTCCACCCTATTATAAGCAAATGGGGTACGATACCCTAGAGAGTTTTTTAGCCGACCCTCGTTTCAATCGCCTATGGCGTGCCGATAAGCAGTACAATTCGCCTTTCTTAGTTCGTCATAGCCTTGGCCTCGAAATTGTACAATACGTACAAGCGGTTGAAGCTTCAATTAAAGAGCTATACCTAAGCAAAGGAAGGCAACCTGTACTTTTACCAGAACTGATTGAAAGAATGAACCAAATGGAACTCCCCATAAGTTATGCTAATATGGGTTACCCTTCGTTTGAGGTTTTTCTTATGGATAAGCGTTTTGAAAAACAGTGGCAAGTTGAAAAGAAACCCGATTTCACAATTGACTTAAAACCTATACTAAACGGACGCGATTTCTTCCTCGACAAAACCTACTCTTCGGTTGCTAGCTACTTTAAGCACAATTCAAATAAACCTACTACCGAGCGTTTAGTGCAATTCTTCAGCCGTGGAATTACCAATAAACTTTATAAAAAGTTCGGGTTTCAATCGCTTGAAGAGTTAGCCGAAGACCCAATATTCGATTCTATTCGAAACGATAGCCCTTCCATTCGGAATAACGAACTAAATACAAATACCAATAACCATGCGTTTGTAGTAAACGAAACTGCTGGTAGCCCTGATGAGCAGGAACTAGCAAACCTAATAAATCGTTCGTACACACTACTGGCAACTGAAGATGAATGGGTTTCGTTAACAGCAATTGCCTCGCGAATTTCGTCGGTAAAGCAACGTGTTCATAAACTGCAATACCCTAGCCTATCGAAATTTGTTCAAGCTCGCGCAAAGGACTTGCGTTGGGAGTATCGTTATACTGATAGTATTCCACCCGATTTCCAAATCCGTTGGCTTGATTCACCTGAAGAATTGCCCGAAGAAACATACCCTGATGATTATTTTACCGAAGAAGCCCTCATTAATGAAGTTCGCAACCAAGTAGAACAAATCGGAAATGGCGATTGGGTTCTTTTAGCTGTTATTGGACAATATATACGTAACCTTAAACCACGTGTTGAAAAACTTGGCTATCCCTCCTTTGGTGTTTTTGTAAAAGAAAATGCCCGAAAAGCAGGTTGGATATACACTTACATTGATGATGTTCCCGCAAAACTTTCGATTAAGATTAAGGGAGAACCTATGTTTAATGATGGTTTCAGCAACAGTGATCAAAACACAGAAAAAACCGAGCATATAAGCAAACAACCAGTTTTATTGCTCGAGCCAGGCTTTTGTTTGTCGCTTCAAACCGATAACCCTGCCCTATTGGAAAAGTTAGCCTCGTTAGCCGAACCCGAAAATTGGTTCAGCAACAACAGCGACAATGGTGGTTACGATATTTTGCAATATTACCTTATAAGTACATTTGTTCGGTGTGCGGCACAAAGTAAAATTCGCAAATGTAGTGATAACAAGTATACCTACCATACGGGGCTATATTCCTCTAATAATGAAGCAATTATTGCTGTTGTTATGGAGGATACACCCGAAATTGGCACTTCGAAGCTTGTTCTTACCGAAATTAAGCTCGACGAGGAACACCATGCCCCCGCAACATATTTCGATTTTTCGGGGAATACACAACTCGAAACATACATTTGCAACCCAAAATACCCCGTAAAAATGGGAGCAGATATGAACAACTGTACACATAGTATTGAGGATTTCGATGAGTTAATTGCGAATAGCATGGAATATGTAAAACGTCAGATTCGACTTGCTACAAACTGCTACGATGCAGAGAATAACGAAATGCATCTGCTTGTTCCACTATATGCTAGCCCACAATCACATACAAAACCATCTGCAATAGCCGAAATTGCATGGCGCAATGGGTATTACGAAGCTGTGGGGTGTACTTCACTTAGCGATGCCTACAAAAAGGCTCGCGTAGTTTCACCTATGAATTATTTTTCGTTTCTAAACTAACATATTACAAATACTACGAGCCTTCTCTTGTTTCCATTCGCAACATAACATTGCAACGCCATGGTTTAGCGAAGGCTCGCCTATTTTTATGGCAATACCTAAACAAGAATATCTGTTCCAAACGGAATTTAAAGTTCGCGATTACGAATGCGACTTACAAGGAGTAGTTAATAATGCCAACTACCTACACTACATGGAGCATACCCGCCACGAATTTTTACTTACTGTGGGCGATGACTTCCGAGTAATGCACGAAAAGGGGATTGACCTTTTTGTTCGAAAAATGGAAGTTGAATACTTAAAAGCTCTTCGCAGTGGCGATACATTTATTAGCCTACTAAATTGCTATAAGCAAGGTGCCAAGGGGATTTTTGTTCAAGACCTTTACTTACTAGACGGTACACCTATTACAAGAGGCAAAGTTGAGGCTGTGGAAGTTATTAATGGTGTACTTACCAGGGGGGCAAATATTGAAACTCTTATTGCTCGTGCCCACCAAATTTACTCAGCATATCCTTTTCCTAAAAATAAAAAGTTAGATTAAGCCCAATTAAGCTAAAAAAACAAATAAGTTTTTCAAGTGAAGTATTTAAACTTCAATTAGCACAGTAAAAATCGTTATCCTCTTTGCGATGCTTTTATGTTACCTTTGCTCATGTAGGTTCAAAAAGTTCGCATTGTTCCCCCAAGTTTTGTTGCATATTAAACCACAAGATATATAAAATGGCAAGAGTATTAATTATAGGAGCTGGTGGCGTTGGTACAGTTGTTGCCAAAAAAGTTGCCATGAATAGCGATGTTTTTACCGACATTATGCTGGCTAGTCGCACCAAATCGAAGTGCGATAGAATTGCCTCCGAAATAAGTAACGTAAAAATTCAGACGGCTCAAGTAAATGCCGATAACGTTCCTGAGCTTGTTGCTCTGATGAAACAATTTAAGCCCGACCTTGTTATAAATGTTGCTCTTCCCTATCAGGATCTAAGCATTATGGATGCTTGCTTAGAAGCTGGCGTTAACTACCTGGATACTGCCAACTACGAGCCACTCGATGAGGCTAAATATAGCTATACATGGCAATGGGCCTACAAAAAAAAGTTCGAAGATGCTAACCTCACAGCTATTTTAGGTTGTGGCTTCGACCCTGGCGTTACGAGTGTTTTTGTTGCCTATGCTGCAAAACACATTTTCGATGAAATTCATTACCTCGATATTATCGACTGTAACGGAGGAGATCATCATAAGGCATTTGCAACCAACTTCAATCCCGAAATTAATATCCGCGAAATAACCCAAAAGGGTAAATACTACGAAAACGGTGAGTGGATTGAAACTGAACCACAAGCTATACACCGACCAATACATTACCCCAGTGTTGGTGTAAGGGAAAGTTACCTCCTTTACCATGAGGAACTCGAATCGCTCGTTAAAAACTTCCCCACAATTAAGCGTGCACGCTTTTGGATGACCTTTGGAGAAGAGTATCTTACACACCTACGTGTTATTCAAAATATAGGAATGAGTAGCATCGAACCCATCGATTATAATGGGCAAAAAATTGTTCCTATTCAATTCCTTAAGGCTGTACTGCCTAAACCAGAAGAACTTGGTAGCAATTACACGGGCGAAACTTCGATAGGTTGTCGCATGCGAGGAATTAAGGATGGAAAAGAAAGGACCTATTACATTTGGAACAACTGTAGCCACCAAGCGGCTTTCCGCGAAACAGGCACACAAGCAGTTAGTTACACTACAGGGGTACCTGCAACTACTGGAGCCATGATGTTTGCTAAAAACATTTGGAACGGTTCTGGTGTGAAGAATGTTGAAGAATTCGACCCCGACCCATTTCTTGAAGAACTTGCTAAACAAGGCCTGCCATGGCACGATGCCATTGATGTCGATATCGAATTCGAAAAGTAAGTTCGCTTAAACTTAAGTGCTAGATGGACTAAAAGACTAAGGTACATCTAGCACTTTTTTCTACAGACGCCATTTTTGTATTAACCACTGTAAGTTTTCTTTTACAATTATGACTTATATACGCCTAGATAGATTACGCCAACAATACAAACCTCAGTTTCCACAAATACTTAAAAGCAACTATGTTATTGAGCAAACTACTTTTAATTATCCCGAGGACGATGCAACACAAGTAAAACAACAATTCCCAAATACGTTTGGCCTTCCCTTAATAACCTTTTCACCAAACGAACAAAACACCATAAACAAATCGCTTCAACATTTAGAATCTAATAAAAACAACAACCCAACAAACCGAAAACATAAACCTATGAACGTTGGGGTTGTGCTTTCGGGCGGACAAGCTCCAGGTGGACATAACGTTATTGCTGGAATTTTTGATGCTCTTAAATGGCATTGCCCTAGTTGCAAACTCTTCGGATTTAAAATGGGACCTGGTGGATTACTGAAAGGAGATTACCTAGAGCTTACAAGCGATGTTATCGACCGATTTCGAAATAGTGGAGGGTTTGATATGATTGGCTCTGACCGAACTAAACTTACTACGACTGAGCAGTTCGATAAAGTTCTCGAGGTGGCAAAAAACCTTCAACTTACAGCTTTAGTTATTATTGGTGGCGACGACTCGAACACCAATGCCGCTTTGTTAGCCGAATATGCAATTAGTGTAGGTAGCAACTTACAAGTTATTGGATGCCCCAAAACAATCGATGGCG
>JASBZJ010000018.1 GCA_029983495.1 Porphyromonas sp. | reverse complement strand
ATTACCAAATAGATAACAACCTATAATCTGACTTACTGCCGTGCAAAGGTCTCATTTTGTTTAACAGCTTTGGGCGGACACGCAGGTTCGCCCCTACGTGTTATTATTTTGTTTAACAGCTTTGGGCGGACACGCAGATCCGCCCCTACACATCATGGATTATTTCATCCATAAAACAACAATCTCATTAAGGTTGTGTGTGTTATAGTTGTTGGCTGGCAACCATTTTTGCAAAAGTACTTTCGGGGTTTTGTACAAGTTCTTTAGGTGTTCCTTCTTCTACTACTTTCCCATTATCAAGAACAACAATTTTGTTTGCATGCATTACAGTTCGCATTCTGTGTGCTATTACAATTACAGTTTTGTTCTTAATCAGTTCGGATAGAGCTTTTTGTATTTTGCTTTCATTTTCTACATCTAGGCTTGCCGTAGCTTCGTCTAGTAGTATAATTGGAGCATTCTTTAGTATTGCTCGCGCAATAGAAATACGTTGCCTTTCTCCCCCTGAAAGTCTTGTTCCATTTTCGCCAATTAAAGTATCGTATCCTTGTGGAAGTTTATTTATAAATTCGTCACATTGGGCTAAGTGAGCTGCATTCATAATCTCTTCGTATGAAGCATCTTTACGCCCTAATCGGATATTTTCATACACACTATTGTTAAATAGTAAAACATCTTGGAAAACTACAGCATAGTATTGTAACAACGTTTCGGGGTCGATGGTTGAAATATCTACGTCACCAAGGCATATTTTTCCTGCCGAAATATCCCAAAAGCGAGCTGCAAGTTTTGCACATGTTGATTTTCCTCCTCCACTGGGACCAATAAGAGCGGTAACTTCGCCTTGTTTTGCCGTAAATGTAACGCCATTAAGTACTTGTTGCTCGTTAAGATAAGCAAACTTAACCTTCTCGAACGATATATTGAAGTGTTTTGGGCGAAAAGATATTGCTCCTTGTTGTTTAGGCATCTGTTCTATTTCGCGAGCTCGATCGATACGAACTTTTAAACTTTCGAGCATAGCAATGTTGTTACAAACTTCAATAATTGGTAGGTATATACTACTGCCCATAACAAGCATAATAAGATATTGAAAGTGGCTAACCTCGTTTTTTTGCAAAAGTATTGCCCCTGCAATAAGCAATGTAACTAAACCTAAATGTAGTATTACATACGAAAGGTTTAATAGTACACCACAAACAAGTTCGGTATTTATGAGACCTTTTTCATAACGCTGAAGAGTCTTATCGAATGAATTTAAAAAATCTTCCTCACAATTAAACGCCTTAATATCTTCAATATGTTCAATTCCATCCTGAATAGTTTGCGAAACAATCCGCTTATCGTCGAAACTCTTTTTTAAGCTACGCTTCATAAGTATACGCGATGCAAAAACAAGTAATAGAGCTAAGGGTACAACCCAAAAAAGCGCAATGGCCAATTGCCAACAGAATGCGAATAGTCCAATGATAAACAGTGTTAAGCTAATAAATGCAGCGTAAAGTTGGGGAACTGCATGCGAAAATATTTTTTCGTTAAAGCTACAGTCCTCCATAATCGTACTGGTAAGGTCGCTAAGGTTGCGCTTACCAAAGTAAGCAAGTGGTAGTTTTCGTAAAGTTTCGGCAATGTTTAATCGAGTTCGTTCCGACTCGTTAAACACAGCGGTGTAAACACTATTGTATTGCGCCACAGCCACAATAAACATAATAACAAGTATCAATACAGCAATAATACCATATTGAAATAGAGGTGTATCAATGTTGTTATTATCGAGGTAATCGCTTAGGTATAGGAAGGCATAAACAAAAGGGGTAATAATTACAATGTTATATAGGGTTGTCCAAATAATGCCAGCGATTAAGTTTTTAGCTCCAGTTTCGGTAATCGCAAATTTATTCTGAAAGTGATTTGTAAGCATAATAAAAAATTTCTTTGTCTATAGTGTCCATTGAACAGCTTGTTGGTAATCGTTCCACATTTTACAGTAAATACCTCCTTTGGTTATAAGTTCGTTGTGCGATCCTTGCTCGGCTATAGTTCCGTTATCAATAACTATAATACAGTCAACATCTTTAACGCTACTTAATCTATGTGCTACCATAAGGGTTGTTTTTCCTTTTCGTAGTTCAAAAAGAGCCTTGTGTATTAGTGCTTCGTTTTCGGGGTCGGCAAAAGCAGTTGCTTCGTCGAATACCGTAATAGGGGCATTTTTCAGAATGGTACGTGCAAGTATTATACGTTGTTGTTCACCGCCTGATAGGTAGGTGCCATCTTTGCCAATAATAGTATTTAGTCCTTGGGGTAAATGGTTAATAATTTGGCTACTTTGCGAGAGTTCAATAGCTCGGTTAATAGCTTCATTCGATACATTTGGTGAGCCATAAGTAATGTTTTCGCGAATAGTTTTAGCAAATAAAGAGCTTTGTTGGAATACAAAGGCAGTAATGTTCATAAGTATGCGTTTGTCAATGTCTTTTACATTTATTCCTCCTATGGTTACCGATCCTTTGCTTACATCGTAAAAGCGTGGTATAAGTTTGGCAATAGTTGATTTTCCACCACCACTTGGTCCTACCAAGGCATAAGTTTTACCTTCGGGTATAGTAAAAGATATATTATGGATTGTATCACCATGTGAGCCTTCGTAGGCAAATGAAACATTGTTAAATGTTACTGAATAATTGGTAGGTATACTTGCTTGTAGTGGTTGGGGCAGTGGGGTAGAGTCAGTAAGCTTTTCTAGTCGAGTTAAAGCTTGGTCTACAAGTACAAACCCTTCATTGGTATACATAACCTTCATGATATTACTTGCCAATAAAGGAGCAATTATCAGGTAAAGTAGCATATTGGCAACTACGATTTGCTTAGGCATACCCCAACCAATAAAAAGTATTGCAGCAGGGATAAGTACAAGTGCAAATCCGTTAATAACGGCTTGGTATGCCGAAAAGGGTATTTTCCATGCCAGAACATATTTTTTTGCTAGGTCGCGGTAATCGATAATGCTTTGGTGGAATCGTTTGAACGAAAATACTGTTTGCTGAAATACTTTTACAACAGGAATGCCACGAACATACTCTACAGCTTCACCACTCATTCGTTCTTGAGCATCGAGGTATAGGGTTTGCCATTGGTTTTTTTTCGGGTTCATCATTACCCCTAAAATGGTAAAAGCTATAAATATGGGAATCAAAGCCACTAACCCAAATCGCCAATCAATAGTGAACATAAGTACTATTATGCCAATAGGTGCCATTAAGCTCCCAGCAAGGTCGGGTAAAACATGAGCGAGAAAAGTATGTGTTTGCGAGGTATCCTCGTCCAATACTTTACGTATATTACCACTTTGTTTATGGCTAAAATAACCAATGGGCATTTCCATAAGCCGTTTCATACCTTTTTTTCGCATGTTTATTTCCACTCTAAAAGCTACTAAATGCGAACACAGTATGGCTATAAAGTAAATTACGATTGATAATATAGTAAAGGTTAAAGCCCACCAAGCATAGTATTCTACTTTGGTATAGTCTATTATGTGCTGTGGCATTAGCACTTGTTGCACTACTAACCAAATAAATACAAAGGGAACTAGGGCGGTAAGCCCATGTAAGGCACTAAGTATAAGCGAAGTGAAGTATAACCCCTTTCGCCCAACCATGTACTGTTTAATGTGATTAAATTGGTTCATTGCATTAAATGTTCGTTTTAAAATTGTTCTATTCGTTATTCTTGTTTTTTGATGAAACGCTAAAAATGAGTTTAATAGGGCTTATTCTCTTATATGGCATTTGTTGTTCCCATGCTAAGCATAATAGTTTTACAGGTAGCATGTAAGTTTTATTACCTATTTAGCTCCTAACATTATTCACTCAAGTATCTTTTTAAGGTATAAACCCTAAAATTTCACGCCATCCTGCTGAAACAAAGCGGGTATAGTACGAAATAAGTGCAGTAAGCTCGTTGTCGTTTTTTTTCGGTCCTGTAACAAGTTCGCGAAGTAATTCAATAAAACAACGTGTAGCAATTCTCATAAAAGCTGGAGGAATATTGTTGTTGTTACCATTGTTACCCAACAGGGAATACTTTTCGTTGAACCGTTTTACAAACTGCTCGCCAATTATAACTTGGTCATTTATAAATGATTCGAGTCTTTTTGTCATTTGTGACCCCTCTGATTGGGTAAGGTATAATCGTAATTCAAGCCGATAGTTATTTACAAGAGCTGAGCATAGCATTATCATTTCCTGCTCAAATTGGCGTTGGTTGTTGTGGTATAGTTCTAGGGTTTCTTCCTTGGTATCGTTACGAGTTAATTCTTCTAGGTGAATCAACATGGGGGTAAGCACTGCTTCGAAAAGTTCTTCTTTACTTGCAAAATGGCGATATAGCCCACTTACAGTAATTCCTGCTTCGCGTGCAATTATGCGTAGTGAGGCATCGCTGTATCCTTTGGTAACAAACTCCTCTCGGGCTGCTTTTAAAATAATGTTGCGGTTCGTTTTCATACCTTTATTCGTTTACGTTGGCAAAGGTATAAAAAGAGAACGCTGTTCACTATAGCTATTTGTGGGTATAACTGTATGATTTATAGAGTAGTTATAGCTTTTAATTATGAGTTGTACTTGTTGGAGATACTTTCTAAATTTCTGTAGAAAGCTTATGCTAATGGACACACTAGTTCGCCATTATATTGTATCTTTGCCCCATGTAGAAGTGAAGCGTTGCTTCCACGTAAAGTTTAATTGGAAGAGTTTATGCTGAATCTTTGGGGTGCCCAAGTGTTCTTCATACTACCTAATCATTAGTATTGGAATAGTAGTGAATAACCTTAGGAGCTGAGATAATACCCATTAACCTGAACCAGGTAATGCTGGCGTAGGAAAAGAGATATTATTCTACTACAACATGTAGCCCAAAGAAAAGCCTCCATAAGTATATATGTTACGTATGCTTCGTGGGCTTTTGTTTTAGTATTCTACTGCCAAAACTAACGAACCTTTTGATGCGAAGAGATTATTTTGGCTTTTTCCCAAGGTAATTTTTGCATTATGCCTTAGATGAAAAGTGTTGACTATTAAAACATGGGAAGTATACGAAGGTGTGTTTTATTAGTTTGAAATGCATTAGTTGCGAAGTACTAATATTCTGGGGAAAAGTGTTGTAAAATAGTTGGCTTACTAGCCAAAAATGAAAGAATTAATTATGTATGTTACCCTTAATAGTAAAGAGTATTGCCTAACCGATGGAACAACTTTGCTTGAACTTCTTGAAATGGCAGCTATTAATTATAACCAAGTTGCGGTTGCTATTGGAACAACAATTATTCGACAGGAGTTGTTTGAGTCTACGCATTTGCAGGAAGGCGATAATGTGCTTGTTATAGGAGCTGCGAAAGGTGGCTGACAAACGCAAAGGAAAAGTATAATTGTAGAGTATAAGAATATGAGAAGAAAAGATAGTGCGGATCAAATTGCAATAACTTCCGGTCCACTTGCCGGAAGTAAGAAGATATACGTGAAGGGCGAGTTATTCGACATTGAAGTACCCATGCGCGAAATTGCATTGTCGGATACAATTGATGAGAAGGGCGTAAGGCACACAAACGAATCTGTAGTTGTTTATGATACATCGGGTCCTTATACCGATCCTAACTACGAAGCCGACCCTCATAAGGGGTTACCGAAATTACGGGAAAAGTGGATTGAAGCACGTGGCGATACCGAACGTGTTACCGAACTTACTAGCGAATATGGAAGAATGCGTCGCAACGATAGCTCGCTTAATTACCTTCGTTTTGAACATCTTGAAGAACATCCTCGTATTGCAAAACAAGGTAAAACACCAACTCAGTTAGCTTATGCTCGTGCAGGCATTATTACCCCCGAAATGGAGTATGTTGCTATTCGCGAAAACCAGTTATGCGACCAAATTAAAGCCAAATTTAAAAAGGAAAAAGGCTTTAGTTGGGGAGCAAATCTACCTGCGTTAGTTACCCCTGAATTTGTTCGAAGTGAAATTGCGGCGGGCCGTGCAATAATACCTGCCAATATCAACCACCCCGAAGTAGAGCCTATGATTATTGGGCGTAACTTTTTGGTTAAGATAAATGCTAACCTTGGTAACTCGCCTTTAACAAGTTCGATTAGCGAGGAGGTTGAAAAGGCTGTTTGGGCAATACGTTGGGGGGCTGATACAATTATGGACCTTTCAACAGGGAAAAATATCCACGAAACCCGTGAATGGATTCTTCGAAACAGCCCCGTTCCCCTTGGAACAGTTCCCCTTTATCAAGCTTTAGAAAAAGTAAAAGGTAAGGCAGAGGATTTATCGTGGGAGGTATACCGCGATACGCTTATTGAACAAGCCGAGCAAGGTGTGGATTATTTTACCATTCATGCTGGGCTTAGGTGGCAATTTATACCGCTTACGATGAATCGTGTTACAGGTATAGTTTCGCGAGGAGGAGCAATTATGGCACATTGGTGTACTATTCATAAACGCGAAAGCTTTTTGTGGGAACATTTCGATGAAATATGCGAAATCCTTGCCCGCTATGATGTGGCTGTAAGTATTGGTGATGGGCTACGCCCTGGCTCAATTGCGGATTCGAATGATGAAGCGCAGTTTGCAGAGCTAAAAGCTTTGGGCGAACTAGCTAAAATTGCCGATAAGCACAATGTACAAGTTATTATTGAAGGTCCAGGGCATGTACCCATGCAAAAGATAAAGGAAAACATGGATTTACAGCTTGAACTTTGTAACGAAGCCCCCTTCTACACACTTGGTCCGTTGGTAACCGATATTGCTCCTGGATATGACCATATAACAAGTGCTATAGGGGCTGCTATGATAGGCTGGTATGGCACATCAATGCTTTGTTATGTAACGCAAAAGGAACACTTAGGTTTACCCAACCGCAACGATGTTAAGGAAGGTGTTATAACCTACAAACTTGCAGCTCATGCGGCTGATTTGGCAAAAGGTCACCCAGCAGCCTATTATCGCGATTGGGCTATGAGTAAGGCTAGGTATGAATTCCGTTGGCTCGACCAATTTAACTTAGCACTCGACAGTGAAACCGCTCTTAAGTTTCATGATGAAACCCTCCCTGCTGAAGGACATAAAAAAGCACATTTTTGTTCGATGTGTGGTGAACACTTCTGTTCTATGAGGGCTTCACGTCAACTTATGGATAAGCTATCAGAAGAACAAGGTAGTTGTGGCTTGGACGAAGGTAGTTTTGATGGAACCCATGCATAAGCTCAGTTAAATATAGTATACCAATCAAACTTTGTTTATACCACGATTCGTATTTCTTGTGCTGGTACCTATTGAATGATACTTATTCCGATAGTGTGGCGATTCAAGTTGTGTTTCGCCCCTATTGGGGTATCCTTATATCCTATTTGCGTCACGAATACTATAGAAGGTTATTTTGATGCATTGTTCGCATTTTCTCCTCAAGGGAATAAAGTTGCTATTGTTGAAATAAATCGCTTTGTAGTATGTTTGTTCTTTTTACACCTCCCAACCTTATAGCAAGCCAAGCTAAGTGTTATAATACGCTCTTTGCTTATGGATTACATGTTTTAGTTGTTCGCTTAAAAGATGCAACCCGAAGCCACTACGAAAGGGTATTGCTTGCTATAGAACCACAATATAGGACTCGTGTAATAGTTGACGATTACTACGAACTTATAAACTTGTTCAATTTGGGTGGAGCTTATTTGAATGCTACCAAACGTTGCTATTACGATAAAATAACTGACCTAACAGATCGAATTGTAACTTCAGCTCATAGTTTGGATGAACTCGCAACACTTCCCTTTACTCCAACGTTTGCCTTTTTAAGCCCTGTATACGATAGCATATCGAAGAAAGGTTATAAAGCCAACGTTTCATTTGGTGAATGTAAAATAGTTCTTCCCACATTACCCTTTCCAGTAGTAGCTCTCGGGGGTATAACGCCCAATAATGCTAGGGATTTGCTTAACTATGGCTTTGCGGGCATTGCGGTTTTAGGATACCTTTCGACGTTCGATGAAACCCTATTACCAAAGTTTCTTCAATTTCCCCAAACACGAGTACTAACTGTTGCGGGACACGACCCCTCGAGTGGTGCAGGCTTTGTTGCTGATGCGCTACACATGCAAGCCATGCAGGTTTATCCATTAACCATACCATCGGTTTTAACGATTCAGCATGAGGAAAAATTTGAAGGCTTATTGCCTATACGTAATAAGGTCGCATTACAGCGAATGGCTACCTTATTATTAAAACAACACCCCGTAAGTGTAGCAAAGTTGGGTTTAACCGAAAATCTTGTAGACGTATTGTGGTGGGTAAATTTGTTAAAGCAATGCGGAGTTGGGTTTATAGTTTGGGATCCAATTGTAAAACCAACTAAGGCAAATGCCGAACTGGTACAATACAATGGCAATATTTTTAAAACCATAGCCAAAAAAGTAACACTTATTACTCCTAATGCCGAGGAAGCACAACAGTTGTTAGGAACAAATAACCCCGACGAGCTTTTGCCTCTTGCTAAGGAATTAGGGTGTAATATATTGGTTACAGGGGTGTTTAATAATGATTTTGTTGAAGATGTATTGCTAACCCTAAATGGCGAAATATTTAGTTTCCCAACTCCTCGGTCGGGAACTGAAAAACATGGAACGGGATGCGCACTTTCAACTGCCATAGCAACTAGAATGGCTCAAGGATATTCGATAGCAAAGGCTTGTAAAATGGGACAACGCTTTGTAAGTAATATGCGAAAAAGCTCGTATAACATATTAGAAGATTATCGTTATTCGAGCAATGAACTAAAGTATTATAAACTAGGAAGCGTTTACTTGCAATATATTACAAATGGAAATACTTGCCAGGAAGTACTTGCCTCGGTAAAAGCATACATTGAAGGAGGGGGGCGATGGGTTCAGCTTCGTATGAAGCAAGCTTCGAAATGCGAGCTTATTGAGACAGGAAAAAAGGTTAAAGCCCTAATTGATAGTTACAATAATCCTCAAATAGTTTTCATTATTAACGATAGCGTTGAAGTGGCTTTAGCATGTAATGCCGATGGGGTTCACCTTGGTCTTACCGACAGCTCGGTTGCGGAAGCACGCAACATATTAGGTGAAACGAAAATAATTGGTGGAACTTGTAACACAGTTGACGATATTTATAGGCGAATGTGCGAAGGTGTAGATTATGTTGGGGTTGGTCCATTCCGTAACACTCAAACAAAAAAGAACTTGAGTACAATACTTGGTGAAGAAGGATTGGTAGCTCTAGTTAAGGAACGAAACAACTATCCTTTTAGATTTCCAATGGTAGCTATTGGGGGTATAACTGGTAAGGATATAGATGTTATTACCGCTACAGGTGTTGACGGTGTGGCCATTTCAGGAGCTTTAGAACAGACCTTTGGTAATACCAACGCAACGGCCATGCTTATTGAGAAGGTAAAGCATGCTTGGTGCAAATAGAATGAAATCTTAGAATCGAATCATAATATTGGGATGATTTAAAAATATGGAACAGTTAATTATTGGTGGTAAGGTTTTTACATCGCGCCTTTTTGTAGGAACTGGCAAATTTGCGTCCACCGAAGTTATGGAAAAGGCAATACGTACAAGTAAAAGTCAATTAGTTACAGTAGCTTTAAAGAGGGTTGAAACAACAAACGAACACGATGAGCTTGTAGATGGAATTTTGGCAACAGGGGCTAATCTATGGCCGAATACAGCCGGCTCGCGTAATGCGGAAGAGGCTATTTTTGCCGCAAAGCTTGCTCGTGAAGCTTTAGGAACTCTCTTTATTAAAGTTGAAATTCATCCCGATCAAAAGTATCTTCTTCCAGACCCAATTGAGACTCTTAAGGCAACTGAAGTCTTAGCCAAGGATGGATTCATTGTAATGCCATATATACAAGCTGACCCCGTTTTGGCTAAGCGATTAGAAGATGCTGGAGCCTCGGCAGTTATGCCATTAGCGGCTCCTATTGGAACAAATAAAGGGTTGCTTACCCGCGAGTTTATTTCGATTATGGTGGAGAGTTGCCGTGTGCCAGTTGTTGTGGATGCAGGTATTGGAGCTCCTTCGCACGCAGCGGAAGCCATGGAGCTTGGAGCTGATGCCGTATTGGTTAATACAGCCATTGCCACAGCCAATGACCCCATTGCTATGGCTGATGCTTTTCGTAGAGCTGTTGAAGCTGGACGCATGGCTTTCGAAGCTGGTTTGCCGACTCAATCGAGATATGCTCAAAATACTTCCCCGCTCGAAGGATTCTTTGATTAAACTTACTTTATTGGCTTTACTTCTGGTAAGAGAATAACTGTTTATAAAACGATTAAAAAGAGCATGAAAACGCTAGATGAACAAAGCTTACCGACGCTAGATAAGAGTTTTTACCATGAACTTCGTCGCTACAATTGGCTCGAAGTTGAACAATCAATTTTCAGAAAAACGGCTAGTGATGTACAACGAGCTTTGAATAAGGAACGTATTTCGATGGAGGATTTTAAAGCACTAATTTCCCCTGCTGCTGAACCCTTCCTCGATACTATGGCTATAAAGGCCAATAAACTTACCCAACGTAGGTTTGGTAAAACCATACAAATGTATGTTCCCCTTTATGTTTCGAACTATTGCACTAACTACTGCGTGTATTGTGGTTTTAATTGCCATAACCAAATACTGCGTAAAATGCTTACAAAAGAGCAAGTTCTTGAGGAAATTGCTGTTCTTGAAAAATGGGGATTTAGGCATTTATTACTCGTTTCGGGTGAAGCTGAAAAGCTTACCGATGCCACGTATTACGAGGAGTTAGTGCGTACAGTTAGGTCGCACTTCGCTCAAATTTCGTTAGAGGTTCAACCATTAGACGAGCATGAATATGTGGCTTTAGGTAAAGCTGGTGTTAGCTTCGTTTGTGTATATCAAGAAACTTACAACGAAGATGTTTACCCCGAATTTCATCCACGAGGGCGAAAGCATAACTTTAGGTATCGCCTCGAAACCCCCGATAGAATAGCTCGTGCTGGGATAAATAAAATAGGTATTGGTGCTTTGCTCGGTTTACAAAACTGGCGTACTGACTCCTTTTTTACCGCATTGCATTTAATGTATCTCGAAAAAACTTACTGGCAAACTCGTTATTCTATATCCCTTCCGCGCCTTCGTCCGCACGTTGGTTCTTTTATGCCTAACGATCCTATAAACGATAAACAGATGGCTCAGCTTATTATGGCTTATCGCTTGCTCGACCCCGAAGTAGAAATATCCCTTTCTACGCGTGAAAGTGCTCCTTTCCGCGACATGGCTATGAAGATTGGCATTACTACTATGAGTGCTGCCAGTAGTACTGAACCTGGAGGGTATGCAACACACAATGAAGAACTTGAACAGTTCTCGATTAACGACAGTCGCTCAGTCGAGGAAATGGCACAGTCTATTCGGAACCATGGGTACGAACCTGTTTGGAAGGACTGGGATTTGTGGCTTTGAGAACACAGATAATATTGAATTGTACACCAGTGATAAACTCTACTAAACTCGCCCCTAATCAAATAGAGCGTTATACTCGCCAGCTTATGTTGCCTCAAATTGGCGAAGATGGGCAAATAAAGTTGAGCCAAAGTTGTGTTGCTATTGTTGGTGCAGGAGGGTTAGGTTCTCCCTTACTGTCCTATTTAGCGGCTGCTGGCATTGGCGAAATTTTTATTTGCGATTTTGATACGCTTTCGCTTTCGAATTTGCAGCGTCAGGTACTTTATACAGAAGCTCATATTGGGCAGTGTAAAGCACCTTTAGCTGCTGATTGGGTTAAAGCAATTAATAGCGAGGTTAAGGTAAAAGCCTACAATGAACGTATTACTTTGCACCGTGCATTAGAACTTTTCCGAAATGTTGATTTAATTATAGATGCTTGTGATAACTTGGAAACTCGTTATGTGCTGGATCAGGCTTCAGAAGAACTAAATATTCCCTATTTATATGGAGCTGTAGAGCAATGGCAGGGACAAATTGCTCTATTCCGTTATAACGGAAGCAAAATGGGGTATCGTAATCTTTTCCCCTCGTACAATATCGATAACGATAAACGCACTATACCAGTGGTTGGAAGTGTTGTAGCAACTGTGGGAACGATTATGGCAACTGAAGCTATTAAAGCATTATTAGGGTGCGAAGTACAGGCTGATAAATATTTAATGCTGTTCGATGCTTTAACAATGAGCCTAACAAAGTTGTCATTCCCTTCAATCCCCTGACCATTTAATGAGCATTTTCTTATCTTTGTGAACCGAGCGGTTATGGTAATTGCTTAGTGGGTTTTTCTGTTGAGACTTCTCTCTATATATAGAGTCTACAGTTACCCTAGCACATAACCTAAAGAACAAATTAATGTACATTACTTTATGGCAACAAAAGCAGTAACAAAAAACATACACAGTAAAAAGGCTTCTTCAAAAAAGAACTTTGTTCTAGACACGAACGTTATTCTTCACGACTTTGAATGTATCGATCAGTTCGAAGAAAACGATATTTATATCCCTATTGTTGTTCTTGAAGAACTCGATAAGTTCAAAAAGGGGGGGGAACAAATAAACTTTAATGCCCGTCAGTTCATTCGTCGAATCGACGATATTAGCGAGGGTGGAGATTTTCTCGTCAAAGGGGTTAGCCTTGGTGAAGGTAGAGGAAATATCTTTATCGCAACCAAGGGAATGGATAATCCGATTGTTCATAAGGAGTTCCCAGAAAACATTCCCGATAACCGTATACTAGGTGTTACATTAACTGTTGCCGATGAACACCCAGGCATGCAAACTATTTTGGTAACAAAGGATGTAAACTTAAGGGTAAAAGCTCGTGCTTTAAATATTCCTGTTGAAGACTATTATCACGATAAAGTTGTTAATAGTGAAGCTTATAATAAAGTTGAGCAGGACGAATACACAAATATCGATTCTGAGCTTATCGATAAAATTTACGCTCAAAAGGAAGGAATTGATGCACACGAACTCCCTTTCGAATCGAAGCTACTTCCAAACCAAGGCTTTGTACTAAAAAGCGATCGAAATAGTGCCGTTGTTCGCTTCGACCCATTCAACGATGTAATTCGACCTATCCAAAAACGAACTTGTTCGGGAATTACTGCACGCAATGCCGAGCAGTCATATGCTTTAGATATTCTTATGGATCCCAACGTTAAGTTAGTTGGCTTAACAGGCAAGGCGGGAACTGGTAAAACTCTTTTAGCACTTGCTGCAGCATTAGAGCAGAAGAACGACTATAACCAAATACTCCTTTCACGACCAATTGTTGCCCTTAGCAATAAGGATCTCGGCTTTTTACCTGGTGATGAAAAGCAAAAAATACTGCCTTACATGCAACCCTTATTCGATAACCTAAGCTTTATAAAAAGTCAGTTGAAGAGTAATGGTGCTGCTTTACGAGATATTGAACAAATGGAGCACGATAACACTTTAATTATCGAGGCTCTTGCTTATATTCGTGGGCGAAGCCTTTCGAATAGCTTGGTTATTGTTGATGAGGCTCAAAACCTTACTCCACACGAAGTGAAAACTATTGTTACACGTGCGGGTGAAGGAACCAAAATAATATTTACAGGCGATATTGATCAAATCGATTCGCCTTACCTCGATGCCAATAGCAATGGTCTAGCCTACATGATTGAAAAAATGAAAGGGCAGGACTTGTTTGCTCATGTTAACCTTGTTAAGGGCGAACGTAGCGAGCTTAGCGAACTAGCTTCGAATCTGCTATAATAAGTTGTACCCTATGGTATATGTGTTATTGTAACAGATAATAATTTTACCCTTAGCATGCATTTTAATATCGTAATATCAGGGCTTGGCGCTATAGGAGGGTACTATGGCGCCATGCTTGCTAATTATACGCATCAATTAAAAACGGTTCATACCCACTTCTTTTTAAGGAAAGGTGAACATCAACGACAAATAGAAGCACAAGGTTTACACGTGGTTAGCCCTACGCTTGATTTTTTTGCTAAACCAGTTACCGTAGCTACCGATATTGCTGATTTGCCCGTAGCCAATATTCTTATTCTTGCTACTAAAGGGTACAGTGTAGCTAAAAACCTCGAACAACTAAAACCTATAATTAATGAACAAACCCTTATTGTAACAACCCAAAATGGTTTGATAATCCCCGAAAAAGTTCATAAAACCTTTCCCCATTGCCCCATTATTGGTGCTGCTTGCCATATTACTTGCCGTAAAACACCTGGGTTAATTACCGTTCGAAGCGACCAAAACCTACTAAAAATAGGACCGTTGCCTACACTTATGAAAAGGACTAGCAATAAGGTGTGGAATAGTATTGAGTACCTATATACCCTTATGCGAGCAGCTGGCGTAAAGTGCAAACTTTACGATGATGGAGATACGGTGTTACGCGAAAAATTCATTATGCTATCGCCTAGTGCGGTGTCTACCGCTTACTTTGATTGTAATATAGGTGAGGTAAAATTGAATCATTTAATTCAGCTTAAACAGTTGGTTGCAGAGCTGGCTAAGGTGTACCATGCTATGGGGGTAAAGAATAGTCTTTTTATAGAAGAAGAAGCTTTTCAAGCAATCGATCAAATGCCCAACGAAGCTACTACTTCAATGCATAGCGATATTAAAGCTGGACATACTTCGGAATTAGAGCTTTTAGTTGGTTACGTTGTAAAGATGGCCAAAAAGTTTAATGTTGATACTCCCTTATATAACGAATATTATAAGGCTTTAAAAGAACGTGTATTACAAGGGAAAGTTTCATTATAAAAGAACATATACATATAGAGGATTGCTTACTTTTTCGTTTTAAAGAGATCTTTGAAAAAGGGGTTTATAGAGATTCTATAAGTAAGAAGCTCGCTGGTTACATTTCGTTCCAGTGAGCTTCTTACTCATAGCAAGGTGGCCTATAGTTATCCAATTACAACAATATCCATGCCTTCCATTATTGAGTCACCTTTTTTCACTTTAACTTCAATAACAGTTCCATCGCAATCGCTTTCGATGTTGTTTTCCATTTTCATGGCTTCGAGTGTGGCAACCTGTTGACCACGTTTTACAGTATCCCCAACATTTACGAGTACATCAATAATAACGCCTGGTAATGGGGCTTTAATACCTATACCTTTCGCAGTATTTCCTCCCGTATTTATGGGTTTTCTTACTTCCTTGGGTTCTTCACTAGGAATAGGTTTGGCAATCTGTGGCTTTACTTTTTGTTTTTCTGTTTCGGGTAAGGTGGCGGTGTAAGCCTTTCCGTTTACTTCTAGTTTTACTTG
>JASBZJ010000017.1 GCA_029983495.1 Porphyromonas sp. | reverse complement strand
TGGATCGATACCCTAACGACCTTAAGAATGATGTTGACTTCCTAGCCAACTTTTCTAAAATGCATAACAACATCGACCTGGCAGGTCGATTTATTGCCAACGACAAAGGGGAAGCGGTGTTCAACTTTGGGAAATACAAAGGTCAACGTGTTGTTGAGGTTTTGCAAAAGGATCCCAATTATTACGATTGGATGATAAAGAGCGACTTTTCGGTTGATACAAAAAATCACCTTACTAGGATTAGGCTAGGCGGGGAAATGTATACCCCCAAAAGTTCATCAAAATGAATGAACGAACCATGAAACTCGAAGGGAAACACATTGTTTTAGGGGTTACGGGAAGCATAGCTGCTTATAAAGCAGCATCACTAGTGCGGTGCCTTGTTAAAGAAGGTGCTGAAGTTCAGGTTGTGATGACACCTTCGGCAAAGGAGTTTATTTCGCCACTTACTATGGCTACCCTTTCGCAAAAGCCTGTTGCAAGTGAATTTTTCAACCGTCGTGACGGCTCGTGGTATAGCCATGTTGATATAGGCCTGTGGGCAGATTTAATGCTCGTTGCACCAGCTACTGCAGCCTCGATAGGAAAAATGGCAAATGGCATTGCCGATAATATGCTTATTACAACATACCTATCGATGAAAGCTCCTACATGGATAGCACCCGCAATGGATCTTGATATGTACAAACATCCATCAACCCAGCAAAATGTGGAAAGACTAAAGAGCTTTGGGGTAAAAATTTTAGACGCTGAAGTAGGTTTCTTAGCCAGTGGACTTGAAGGAAAGGGTAGAATGATGGAACCCGAAGCCATCGCAAACGCTGTAGTAAATTACTTTGAAGCGGAAAACAACCGCCCCCTCCTGGGGAAAAAAGTACTTATTACGGCAGGTCCTACCTATGAAAATATTGATTCGGTTCGTTACATTGGCAATTACTCAACTGGCAAAATGGGCTACGCATTAGCCGAAGAAGCACAACAGTTAGGAGCAACCGTTTATTTAGTATTGGGACCAAGTGCACTATCGTCGCCTAAAGGGGTTTACACCTCGCGTGTATCATCTGCAAACGAAATGCTCAAAGAGGCAAAAGAACTTTTTCCCAAATGCGATATTGCTATTTTCGCTGCTGCAGTGGCCGATTATCGCCCTGAACAGACTTACGAGGGGAAAATAAAACGAGAAAAGAGTAACAATACTTTACAATTAAAACTTACCAAGAACCCCGATATTGCAGCTACCTTAGGAGCAACAAAAAAACAAAACCAACTGCTTGTAGGCTTTGCGCTTGAAATGGATTCGGATACCGATGAGGTTAAAGCAAAAATGCAACGCAAGGGAATGGATGTAATGGTACTTAACTCTTTAGCCGATGCTGGTGCAGGCTTTGGTGGCGACACCAATAAAATTACCATTCTTACCCACAAAAACTCGCCAATATCCTTCCCCCTAAAAAGCAAACGCGAAGTTGCTAAAGATATTTTCACCGTAATCAGAGAAGAGCTGGAACTAGGAAACGACTAATATCATAAATGAGGACATATGGTATGAGGGGAAATTTTGCATGCATCCATCATAATAAAGTATCGCTACATGTGCAGATGGTAGTATGGTTACTACGTGTAAGTGGCATGCTACTCGTATTATATTGCATAATAGCACTAACCTCATTTTCCACATCAGCGCAAGAATTTCGAGCCAAAATATCGATTAATACCGAGCATTTACAAGGTATTGAACGCGATGTATTCGATCAACTCGAACAAAAACTTGGTGAATTGGTAAATAACACACATTGGACAAACTATAACTTTTCACCAAATGAACGAATAACGTGCGAATTTGCTATTAATCTACTCCAAAAGAGCGATAACAACGACTTTCAAGGGGAGTTATTCTTTACAGCACAACGCCCTGTTTATAACGCCTCATACAGTACTACACTAGTTACCTTTAGGGATAAAGGACTCAGCTTTCATTACGAACCCTTCGATCAACTTGTTTACAATCCCACATCGTTCGAAAACAATCTTACTGCAACAATCGTGTACTATTTGTATTTCATTCTTACCCTCGATAGCGATAGTTTTTCACCTTTAGGAGGAAATGTAACACGCAACGAAATGATGCAAATTGTTCTTAAGGCCAACCAAACCTTTCCCGACGATAACGGATGGAACTCTAACGGTGGTAACAAAAGTAGATACGCATTAGCAGAAGCTCTTAACGACCCTGCACAAGAGCCTTTTCGCCAATATTGGTACAATTATCACCGCCAAGGACTAGATCAGCTCGTAGGCAATATTTCGCGTGGAAGAACAAACATACTCGAAAAACTAAACCTTCTTGAGGAAACGAACAGTTCACGTCCAATGTCGCCTCTACTTAATATCTTTGCTGAGGCTAAACTCAAAGAGCTTGTTGCTGTAGCTGAAAAAGCCTCAACAACGGAAAAGAAAAAAGCCTTCGATATACTTACAAAACTTTTTCCGACCGAACGAGATACACTAACTCCCCTTCGCAGAGGGCAATAATTGTTCTTTTTGCATGCTACGATCGTTATTAATCAAGGACTTTATCCTTATCGACTCTTTGCAAGTAACATTTGAAAATGGTTACACATCAATTACAGGCGAAACTGGAGCTGGAAAAAGTATTTTTGTTGGAGCACTTTCAATGCTGATGGGTAAACGCTCCGACGCTGAACTGATAAGGCATGGTACTAACCGAGCTATTATTGAGGGCGAGTTTATAGATATACCAACTAAAGCTTTACAGTTCCTAAAAAGCATGGAACTCGATTGCCCCGACAGCCCAAATAGCTGTATTATTCGACGTGAAATAGGGATAGGAGGGCGCAACAGAAGTTTTGTAAACGATGTTCCAACCCCCCTTAACACAATAAGTAAACTTGCCGAATATATCCTCGATATCCATTCGCAACACCGCAATTTACTACTTGGGGATGCAGGCTTTATTCTTAATGCTATCGACAGAATGGGAAAAACTTCCGAAACACGCCATGCCTACGAACAGCTATTTGAAGAATATACTAATGCCGTAAAGGATTATAAAAGGCTACAAGAAAAACTTGCCAAGGCTAGCGAAGAGTACGACTACGATAGCTTTAGATACAACGAACTTGAACAAGCAAACCTTACCATAGATGAAGAAATAAAACTAGAGGAAGCTGAGAAAATACTTCGTTACGCTGATGAAATAAAAACGAGCTTATTCCAAGCAAATGAACTACTAACAGGTGGAGCAGAAAATACACAACAATTATTGCAACAAGTGGCACACGAATTAACACCTCTAGTTGAAAAAATTCCCGAAATAGCTTCTTATATCGAAAGAATAGAATCATGCAGAATAGAAATTACCGATATTGCACACGATCTTATTACAAAAAGTGATGCTATTGAAGCGAATCCCCAAGAGCTTCAGGTCATCGAGGAACGAATCGACCTGCTAAATCGGTTATTTAGTAAGTACCGCCTTGCTACAAGTAAAGAACTTATTGAACTAAGGGATAACTTAAAAGAAAGCCTCGACCTTTACACCGATGGGAACCAACGTTTAGAAGAAAGTTCGGCACACTGCAATACTCTAAAAAAGAAACTCGATGAGGTGGCAATGGCCTTATCGCAACAACGAAAGAAAGCGAGTGACCTATTAGCCGATAAATTGCAAGAAATGCTTTCGCTACTTGAAATGCCACATAGTAAAGTGTGTTTCGAGTTTAAAGAGAGCAATACTCCGCTTGCTACGGGGTACGATATTGTTGATTTCCTATTTACAGCCAATAACAAATTACCGCTCAAACCCGTTGGGGAGATTGCTTCAGGTGGTGAAATGGCTCGGCTTATGCTTTCACTTAAAGCACAACTAGCAAAAAAAGAAAACCTACCTACTATACTGTTCGATGAAATCGATACAGGAATATCAGGTCGTGTTGCGGACAGAATGGGGAGCATTCTGCGACAGATGGGGGAAACCATGCAAGTTATAGCAATAACCCATTTACCCCAAATAGCCGCTCAAAGCGATTTTCAAAAACATATCGAAAAAGTACTTGATACACACGGAGAACCCATTACATCGATTCGTTCGCTTACGCCGACCGAACGTGTAAACGAAATTGCATCGTTGTTAAGTGCTGACGTTATTACCCCCGAGAGTTTGGAAGCAGCTAAAATCTTACTTCAAAAATCATGATTAAAGAACAACTCCTTTACGGTATTCACTCGGTAGAAGAAGCACTCTCCACTGGCATTCTGTTGGATAAAATATATCTTAAACGTGGCATAACAGGCGATAGTATTCGCAATATACGCCTTATGGCTCGCGAGCAACAAGTTCCAGTTCAAGATGTTCCACTCGAAAAACTTAATCGGATTACCCGTAAAGCTCACCAAGGCTGTATAGCAATTGTTGCTCCTATCGAATATACCCAGCTCGAGAGCTTTATTCCCCAACTATATGAACAAGGCATTGACCCTTTTCTTGTAGTACTCGATGGCATTACCGACACCCGTAACTTTGGAGCAATAGCTCGTTCGGCAGTTTGTGCGGGTGTACACGCAATAATTATTCCGTCCTATGGTAGTGTTTCGGTTACAGCCGATGCTATAAATGCATCTGTTGGAGCATTAATGCACATTCCTGTTTGTAGGGTTGCCAGTATTCCTAAAGCTATTCAATTCCTTGCTATGAGTGGAATTAACAGTGTTATTGCCGATGAAAAAAGTAGCTATGTATATTACAAATCGGACCTTACAGGACCTATAGCACTTGTTATGGGGAACGAATACAAGGGCGTTTCGCCAGAGGCGAAAAAACAAGCGACTATGAGCGTATCCATTCCACTAAAAGGCGATATTGGTTCGCTTAATGTTTCTGTCGCTTGCGGTATTTTACTCTTCGATATTGCCCGTCAACGATTAGCTAATACAAATCAATAAATCATTCACTATTACCTAAATAATTTAGTAGTATAACAATAAGAATATGAAAAACGTTATTGCAACAGAAAAAGCACCCCAGGCAATTGGTCCATACAGCCAAGCTATTGCCTGCAATGGTTTACTTATAACTAGCGGACAGCTAGGACTGGATCCTGCAACAGGCGATTTTGTTCCAGGAGGAGTTAAGGAACAAACCGAACAGGTATTCAAAAACATTAAAGCCATCCTCGATGAAGCTGGCTACAGCATGGATAATATCATTAAAACGACATGCTTCCTTGCTGACATGAACGACTTTGCTGCTATGAACGAAGTTTACGCTAAGCACTTCAGCGGTGCTTTTCCTGCACGTAGCGCAGTAGCCGTAAAAACCCTTCCAAAGAATGGACTTGTAGAAATCGAAGTCATCTGCTGTAAGTAAGTAATTATTCTTGCTTACTATACCCGCTGGTAAGCTTCCGCTTTTTTGAAGGGAATGCTTACCAGTTTTCACATTTCCTCATCATACTCTTTTACCATGAAAAAAGCACTTTCCCTACTGGCTATTATCCTACTAATTTCAAGTTGTGGTATTAAGAAAAAAACGAACTCAACGGCAAGCCTATCGAAGTATCAGAAAACTATTAAAGGTAGCCAATCAAAAGAAGGGTTACTATCCGTTCATTTCAACGATAAACACAAACTTTATTTTGCTATTCCCGATTCTATTTTTGGGCGTGACCTTTATTTTATGAATAAAGTTGTTGCTACCAATATAAACCGCGAAAATGTAGCAGGGCAAGTAGGCAAAACTCCTTTCCTTTTCCGATTCAATAAGGATCGCCTTAATGTGTATATGGTACTCCCCAATATGACAGATGTTGTTGCCATGGGCGATACACAACTACAATTATCGTACAACGAAAACTACATTCCAGGGGTTCTAAAAGCCTTCCCAATAATTGGAACGGAAGGCGGAAAAACTCTTATTGATGTCACTGATTTCTTTACGAGTAATGAAAATGCTCTAAGCCCCCTAAAAAAAGTTATCGGTCCTATGGCAAATTTCTTTTTACAGGGTTCGCTCGATAAGGATGCAACTAACATTATAGAGGCAAAAAGCTACCCTCTTAATGTTGAAGTTGTAAGTTATCTTACATATAAACTAAAAACAACAGGTGCTCCCTACACACTAAAAATGCAACGTTCAATTATGTTGCTTCCAAAAGAACCGATGAAAGTACGTATTCAAGATAACCGTGTAGGATTCTTCAATCATATGCGCCGAGAATTTTCGTCGCAAGCAGATCGCGTTGAACAATATAATATTGCTCACCGATGGAATCTACAACCTTCGGATACGGCTGCCTACTTTCGTGGGGAACTTGTTGAACCTATTAATCCCATTGTTTTTTATGTAGATCCCGCATTTCCCGAAAAGTGGAGACCTGCAATTAAACAAGGTATCGAGGATTGGAATATTGCTTTCGAAAAGGCAGGTTTTAAGCACGCAATTATTGCAAAGGACTACCCCAAAGATGACCCCGAGTTCGACCCAAACGACATTCGTTACAACGTTTTTCGTTATGCTACTACAACCGAGGCTAACGCCATGGGACCAAGTTATGTGGATCCCCGAAGTGGCGAAATTATTTCGGCACAAGTACTGTGGTACCATAATGTAATTTCGCTTGTTCATAATTGGAGATTTGTTCAAACTGGAGCAGTGGATAAGCGTGTTCGAACACAAAAGTTTAATGATGAAATAATGCGCGAAAGCCTTCGTTATGTAGCGGCTCACGAAGTTGGGCACACTATGGGGCTTATGCATAATATGGGGGCAAGTTTCGCATACACTATCGAAAACCTTCGGGATCCCCAGTTTACCCAAAAATTTGGGACAACACCAAGTATTATGGACTATGCTCGAAATAACTTCGTTGCACAGCCAGGCGATTTTGAACGTGGCGTAAAACTTACTCCTCCCATTATGGGCGTATGCGACATAGCGGCAATTGAATGGGGGTATAAAGTATTCCCTGGAAACCTTACGCCCAAACAGGAAAAGAAACTCCTCGATGCTCAGGTTGCTGAAAATTACAGAAACCCTATGCTTCGCTTTGGAGCGCAGCAATTCCCTCAAACAGTCGATCCAACAGCTCAAACCGAGGACTTATCCAACGACCACTTTACAGCTAGCGACTTAAGCATAAAAAACCTTCGAATAATTGCACAGAACCTCGATAAATGGCTCATGGAAAAGGATAAAAACTACAATAACCTTGCCCAAATGCACATGCAACTAGTTGTGCAATATCATCGCCACATTGGACACATAAAACCATATATTGGGGGGATAGTTTTTTATGAAGCGCGTCAAAACGATAATGCCGAAAGCGTAACATACGTATCAAAGGAAAAACAAAAACAAGCTATAAATTGGCTCGCCAACCAAGCATTGTCGTTCGGCAATTGGCTTTACCCCGAAAAGCTAATGAACAAAATTGGAGATGGAAGGAATGCAATGTACAAAACGACAATGAACAATATTCTTTCAGCATTCTTCGACCGCACAAAACTAAACCGTATTTACGACTACAGCCTTACAAACACCTCTAATGCATACAGCCTTAGCGAGTATTGCAACGATGTGCGCAAAGCCCTTTTCGCATCGAGTGAAAAAAGCACAGAGCTTACCGAGGCTCAACGCCTTGTTGAACTTTACGCTATAGAAGAGATGATTAAAGGCTATTCGCAGGAAGAACGGAATAAGGCGAAGCAAGTAAAAACCATTAGTGACGATACTTTTGTTATTCCCGAATATAATACCCCGTGTTGTAACTACGATTTGGCTACAGATGCAGCAGACAATAGCGAAATTAACTTTACTCGAATCACCAATAAATATCATGCCATAAACTATGAACTTGTTGCTCCCTATTGGCGAAGCGCACTCGAAAGTGTTCTTAAACTGTACAAAAAGAATGCTACTAAGGCTAAAGGTGGCGATAAAGATTTCTACGATTTTTACAGTAGTCGCATCGAAAAAGTGCTCAATAATTAGCATCCGTGCCTACTACAGCAGGCTATAAATAGCTAACTAATTCATAAATACAAAGTAAAGTTGTTAACTACATAGGCACAATTTATTTATCATGGTGCAGGAGATCGGAATGTTTCAGCCTGCACCATTTTTATTTAGCAACACCCATTTCAAAAGGATCTTTACGACCCGATAAAGTTGGGGGTAGGCAATGAATCGCTAATTTTACTGGTGTGCAAAATAAAAAAGCTTCGAAAGTTTGAGGTGAGTTTCTCCTTACAAATACATTTTTACTGCCCAGGAAAAACGAGCATATACACGGTAGCCTAAAATAATAGATAGGAATAGCAAACAGACGATAAAAGCAAACACACCAAACAAGTAAGAAGAAAAAACCCATTGTACAACTTTTTAATTACCTTTGCAAAACGAACATATAAAGACCAATAACTAGGTTACGATACAGATGCAAAACAAAGGATTTGTAATTTTTATTTCCATTGCTTTGGCAGTTATCTGTCTTTTCTATCTCTCGTTTACTCCAGTAGTAAATCACTACGATAAGAAGGCGGCATCGATGACTGAGAAAGAAGGCAAAGCATATCTCGACTCGATGGCAAACGAAAAAGTTTGGTTCGGGAATACACTTAAAAAAGCTCGCACGCAACAAATAGGCTTAGGGCTCGACTTAAAAGGGGGGATGAACGTAGTTCTCCGTGTAAATGCGGCTGACTTACTGAAAAACCTTTCTGGAGGAAACGATGACCCCAACTTTCATAAAGCCCTAAAAAATGCCGAAAACTCGAATACAAGTGGCGACTTTATCGATAAGTTTGTAGCCGAATACCGCGCACTCGCCCCTAATGGTAAGCTTACCACATTGTTCAGTAATGGTGCACTTCGCGAAGATATATCGGCAAGGACAACGGATGCTGACGTAATTAAAATCCTTAAAGAAAAGTATAACAGTGCTTCGGCTGCTGCTATAAATGTTTTACGTTCGCGTATCGACCGCTTCGGGGTTGTTGCTCCCAACATCCAAAAAATTGAAGGTCAGGGGCGTATACTTGTTGAACTACCTGGTGTAAAAGAACCCGAACGTGTTCGTGACCTACTTTCGAAGAGTGCGAACCTTCAGTTTTGGCGTACCTACAATGGGCAAGAAGTATTACCCGATTTGCAAATGGCAAACGATAAGCTTACAGCCATGGCAGGTAAACCAGCATCAACAACTCCAGCGAAGGAGCCTCTTGACGTTCCCTCTGAACCTCAGGAAAATGCTGAAGTTAGCCAACAAACCAATAAGGATAACCAAACGGTAACTGAAGCCGACACCACAAATACAGAAAAAGCCAGCGAAACCAACGAGCAGAATACCAAGGCCACTAAACAAAAAACAGATAATACCCATGGGGTATTGTTCGACCTACTAACACCAACAGGGTATAACTCGGGGGCAGTAGTTGCAATTGCTCGTGCTGCTGACATGAACCAAATTGATAGCTTACTCGATGTTGCCTATGAAAATGGCTTCATGCGCGAAGATTTACGACTTCTCTGGGGTAACAGCCCTATCAAAGACCCCACAACAAATAAAGAAACCGATCGTTACGAACTTTATGCTATTCGCTACTCACGTAATGGAGAACCCGATCTAAAAGGCGATGTTGTTACAAGTAGTAAAAGTGAGGTTAACCAAAATGGTATTGGAAACCGTGGTCCTGTAGTAACCATGACCATGAACGACGAGGGGAGCCGTGCATGGGCACGCCTTACAAAGGATAATATTGGTAGAGCCATAGCAATTGTTCTTGATAACGTTGTATACTCTGCTCCAAACGTTAACAACGAAATTACGGGTGGTAGGAGTGAAATATCGGGGAACTTTACTGTAGAGCAAACCGTCGACCTTGCCAATGTACTGAACTCGGGTAAAATGGACGCTAGTGTAGTAATTGAACAAGAAAGCGTTGTTGGACCTACTCTCGGTGCTGATTCTATCCGTGCGGGTATAATATCATTTGTTATTGCTATTATTCTGCTCATGGTCTATATGATTATGATGTATGGGTGGATTCCTGGTCTCATTGCCGACGGTGCACTTGTAGTTAATGCTTTCTTTACCTTAGGTATACTTGCATCGTTCCACAGCGTTCTAACGCTTTCGGGTATTGCTGGGTTAGTGCTAACGCTAGGGATGGCTGTTGACGCCAACGTGCTAATATTCGAACGTATTAAGGAAGAACTACGTGCAGGAAAATCGGTAACTCGTGCCATTCACGATGGTTATGGCAATGCCTTTAGTGCTATTTTCGACTCGAACTTAACAACCATCATTACGGGTATCATACTTTACGCTTTCGGTACGGGTCCAATTCGCGGTTTCGCAACAACTCTTATTATTGGTCTTGTTGCATCGTTCATTACAGCAGTATTCCTTACACGTATCGTTGCCGAAGCCCTCGATAAGAAGGGTAAAATGAACAAAGTTACCTACACAACGGCAGTATCGAAAAACTTCCTTAATAACCCTAACTTCAACATCCTTGGTCGTTGGAAGATGGGTCTCATTATACCAAGCTGTGTTATTGTTCTAGGTATAATTGCTTACTTTACGTGGAACTTCAATTATGGTATTGAATTCTCGGGAGGGCGCAATTACATTGTTCAGTTTGACCAGCCTGTAAATATTACGGAAGTTCGTCACGCTCTCGAAGAGCCTTTCGACGGAAAAGTAAGCCTTACTTCAATTGGTACTGATGGCACACAAGTGCGTATAGCAACAAACTACCTTATTGAAAAGAACGACCACGAAACAGAAAACCAAATAAACGACCTACTGTACACGAGTACAAGTAAGTTGTTTAAAAATACACCAAGCAAGGATACCTTCCTATCGCAAAGCATTGTAAGTAGCCAAAAAGTTAGTGCTTCCATGTCGAAAGATATTACGCGCAAGGCTATTATTTCGGTGATTGTAGCTCTCGTATTTATGGCATTATACATCCTTATACGATTCCGTCACATTCACTACTCAATCGGTGCCTTTGCTGCGGTTGTATCAACTACGTTGTCAATAATTGCATTCTACTTGCTGTTATGGAAAATAATGCCGTTTACAATGGAACTCGACCAGAACTTTATTGCTGCAGTACTAGCAATAATTGGTTACTCCATAAACGACGTTGTGGTTGTATTTGACCGTGTTCGTGAATCGATGAAACTCTACCCCGACCGTGATAGATATACCGTTATGAACGATGCTCTTAATAGTACATTAGCACGTACGTTCAATACTTCTATATCGACCATAATAGTAGTGTTCATAATCTTCATTCTTGGAGGAGCTTCGATGCGTAGCTTTACTTTTGCCATCCTACTTGGGTTGTTCATCGGTGTATACTCAACGCTATTTGTTGCATCACCCGTTGCTTACCTCATAGCAAAGAACAACGATAAAAAGAAACCCAAAAGGTAAATTAGACTCTAAATAACTTATTCATATACAATTATTGTTGGGGAAAGGTGCCTTTATAGCACCCTTCCCCATTTCTTTTCTAAAGGCTCTTAATATATATGAAACCTTTGCACGGTGGCAAGCCTTACTTATTATCTCCCTGGAGACCTTTGCATAATACATCATCTAGATACCATCGGCATTACTTTCACTATTCGAGATACTGGATAATATCCCCAAAAGGGTGTAAGGTTCAAAAGGGTTTACATTGTAAGTAAAAACAAAAAGTCAAGGAAAAAAAATGGACCTTATACAAGAGCGAGTTAAAGAAATATCTGTAATTCGGGCAGTATCTAATACAAACAAAAAAAAAGACGACTATACCAACCAATTGAACAAAAAAAGCACCTAATAGCAAAACTATTAGGTGCACATTGTGAGTTACTTAGTAAATAAAGAACCCTATATTATAGTACTTTCAATTTTATTTACTTCTTTCTTGTTTTACCGAAAAGGCTCAATATCCATAGCACAACAATACCTCCAACAATGGCGATAATTATCGACCAGAAGTTGAAATTATCAGGAGCTGCACCATCACCTACATTAATAAGGCTACCTAGCCAACCACCAACTACCGAACCAACAATACCGAGTAGTGTGGTTCCCCAAAAACCAGTGGAAATTTTATTGGGGCTAATGAGTTTTGCAAGCCACCCCACAATAAACCCGATAATGATCCATAAAATAATTGTCCAAATCATCTTGTTACATGAGTTAAAAGGTTAATACTAAATATTATATTCTATCGAGCACAAGCTCAATAAGCGATTCAATACTGCCAATGTAGTTCGTGTTCATATTTAGGTTTTGTCGCCCAGCAATAATACTACAAACGGTCATTGCTTTATGACCTAACAATGTGGCTAAACCAGCTAATGCACTGCTTTCCATTTCAAAATTGGTAATCTTATAATGACCAAACTTAAAGCTCTCAATCTTTTGGTTTAAGTCCTCATCGGCCAAGGGTAAGCGAAGCTTTCTACCTTGTGGACCATAAAATCCATTAGCCGCAATAGTGCAACCACGTAGTATTTTACCATCGTGACCAACTATTTGCTCCATAAGCTCTTTGTTAGCCGATACCACATAAGGTTTTAATCCATCAATTTTCCAATTAAGTTGTTTGCAAAGTTCCTGTTCATAGGGCAAGTCGCGAACATCATCGGTATTGGCATAGAAGAAAAGCACCCCATCAAAGCCAATCGACTTTTCTGCAGCAACAAATGTTCCAATGGGTGTTTCGGGTTGTAGCCCGCCTGATGTACCCACACGCACCAAAGTAAGTTGTGTAAATTCATCCTTAACACAACGCTTCTCGAAATCGAAATTCTTAAGCATATCAAGTTCGTTGATAACAATTTCGATATTATCGCAACCTATGCCATGGCTTTGTGCTGTAATACGTTTCCCTTTATACCAGCCTGTTATTGTACGAAATTCACGGCTTTGAACATCACATTCTACATCGGTAAAATTATCGGCAATAAGTTTAACTCGTGCAGGGTCGCCACACAAAACTACCTTATCGGCTAACTGCTCAGGGCGAATATGAAGATGAAAAATAGAACCATCGTTATTGATGATCATTTCGCTTGAAGGTATAATTCTTTTTTCCATAAATGCAATTGCGCTTATGTTGTTTTCTGGTTCTAAGTTAATATGATTTTTGCGATAATTGCCAAGGTCGTAACATCAAAAACACTTTCTTTTCATCGTATACATTGGTAGGCAATGGTATAGGATGCTGTGTTAATTTGAAAAGATAACAGTTAAACTGACCTTCGTGTGCGAATCTATTCGAAACTAGAAGACCAACTTCGGCAATATGATCATATAGCAAAAGAAGATCATCGAAGGGTGAATTAAATGGCATACCAAGCAACGTTGGTGTAGTATATAGCCCCGTTTCTGGATTTTTACGTGAAGTATAGATATCGAAGTTACCTAAACCATCCGAATATGAGGTTAAGCTTACGTTAGAATTATTATCAGAACCGTTAGACGCACCAATAGGATAAGCTGGCGAAGCGAACATAATGGTTTCACCATCTTGTAATAAAATCGGGAAAAACTCTCCTCCTGGCATACTTAATTCAGTAAGTATACGGTTTTCTATAACCTCACCAGTATCGGATAATTGTCGATACTGAATGTGTGGAATGCCATCAGCAGCTGTTACGAGCTGTAGTGATTCGTACCCTAAAGCCGTTGTATAATTCCATTCCTTAATTGATGCACCTAGGGTAAACTCTCCAACATCGTTTGGCAAACCTGAAGAGAGCCTTAAATCGTTAATACTTGATACAGCAAAGCTATCGACAACGCTTAACAACTGACCATTTTCGGCAAACAATAAATTACGCTTCGCTATTTCAGATAGTTGCTTTGCTTGCTCCACAAATTCTGGTTTTATTTTTCTCTTTTCCCCCAATGATGTTGCTAACTCATACGCCTCATTAAAATGATAGGTTAATAAGTTCATTTTAATACATTGTAGTTTCACCTCGGGAGGTAGGAGTGCTTTTTTAGATAGCCTTTCGAGGTAGGAAAGAGCTTCGAATGGGTTACCTAAGCGTTGCTTGAGTTCGCTAAGTAAAAGGAGAAGATTATCACCAGATGGATTTTCGAACCTATCAGCTAACGCCTCAGCTTTGTCGAGTTCCCCCTCATTAATTAAATTCTTTAATAATACTTCGGGAGCCTCGGTTTGCGAGGAAGCGGAAAAAGCTACCCCTGAAACGATTAAAATAGAAACGATTAAAACACCCCGTTTAATGTACAGCATAACTATTTTTTACTGTAACTGTAATGGTTTTTTCCTTATCAGAAGTATTAAAATTGCCCGCCCACGAGTATTCTTCGTTCGCATATAAACCTGAAATTTGGAAACCCCCCATTTGCGAACGTTGTAGCTTACCAACCTTACATTTACTACCATTGGCAATAGCATCAGCCCTGCTACGAGCATCTTCACTTGCACGGCGTAAAAGCTCGAGCTTTTTTTCTTTCAATTTTGAGTAGTAAAACGACCGATTGGTATAATCGATAAAAACACCCTTATCGAGCAACTCTCCCATTTCACGCGAAACCTTATCAACTAGGTCGACGTTATTTGAAACAACTCGAATAGGTTGTCGAAGGATGTAACCAAGCTTTACCGTTTTGTACTCGCCATCAACCTTTGTATATTCGGTGTTTTCTTGCATTGAAATGGTTTCAAACGAAACAGTATTAGCTGGGATTCCCTTCTGTTTAAAGAACTCTTCAACAATTTTTCGGTCGTTAGCCATTTTCTGATAGGCTCCCTTAATATCGTTTGTTGTAGGCGTTGAAAAGCTGGAAGTAAAAACAGCAACATCGCTTGTAACGTTTTCTTCAGCATGCCCAGTAACCGATATTTCTTTGGCAGTCCTGCGTATTTGAACAAGTTTAGTTGAAGCCCAAACTAAGCCTAACACAAATGCAACAGCTACTATAACGATTGATAATAGGGAATAGAAAGAGGTTTTCATAAAATCAATATTCTAAAAAAAAATCCGCATCCCCCCCCGAAATAAAAAATCGTTAGGATGCGGATTTGTTATTTATATACTAAAGGTTATGTTCCATAAGATACTTTTCAGCATCGAGAGCGGCCTTACAGCCAGAACCTGCACTTGTTACAGCCTGACGGTAGCGAGGGTCAGCTACATCGCCTGCAGCAAAAACTCCCTCAACACTAGTAAGGGAAGTATTTCCCTCGGTAACAATATAACCAACTTCGTTTAGTTTTAGTTGCCCTTTAAGGAAGTCGGTATTAGGTTTATGCCCAATAGCCAAGAAGAAACCGTCGATGGCTATATCGAGTTCCTTTTCATCGGGTTCCCCTTTACGATAAACAAGATGAGCACCTTCCACACCATTATCGCCGAATAGGTTCAGCGTGTTGTGTTCGAAAAGAACTTCAATTTTTTCGTTATTCATTACCCGTTCCTGCATCACCTTAGAAGCGCGAAGGAATGGTTTGCGAACGATAAGGTAGACCTTCTGTGCAATTGTAGCAAGGTATAAAGCCTCCTCACAAGCGGTATCGCCACCACCAACAACCGCAACACGCTTGTTGCGGTAAAAGAATCCATCGCACGTAGCACATGCCGATACTCCCATACCAGCATACTTATCTTCGCAAGGTAAACCTAAATACTTTGCCTTAGCACCCGTAGCAACAATTAACGTATCGCATGTAACCTTTTTATCACCATCAATAGATACAACAAATGGCTTTTTAGAAAGGTCAACTTCGGTTGCTTCTCCCGATCGAATGTCGGCATTGAAACGTAATGCCTGCTTACGAATCTGTTGCATCATATCGGGACCTGTAACTCCATGCTCATAACCGGGGAAATTTTCAACGTCGGTAGTAGTTGTAAGTTGCCCACCTGGTTGCATACCTTCGTACAGTACGGGCTTTAAGTTTGCACGCGAAGTATAAATTGCAGCCGTATAGCCAGCTGGACCAGCACCAAGAATAAGGCAACGAACATGTTCGGTTGTACTCATACGTATATATATTACTCAATATTTTTTTGGGTATTATTATAATAAGTTATTACTCGCTGAAGCTTTCTACAGTTACCTCGGGAGAGATTTTTGCAATAAGTCCTTGAAGAACTTTACCTGGTCCACACTCAACAAAGTGTGTAGCACCAT